>NZ_AZNV01000017.1:0-125745 GCF_000510625.1 Rhizobium sp. IBUN | reverse complement strand
CCAAGCGACTGGCGGTCGTTCTTCACCCGGCCGGAGCGCAGCGTCTTGCCACCGCTGTCCTGGACCACCAGGTGGCTGTAGGATTTGTGATAGTCGACGCCGATATGATAATCATAAGAGGCAGTCATGCTTCCAACTCCCTTGTTGAGATCCGCAAAACCCCAACAGGATAAGCCGAAAGGCCGGAAGTGTGACTGTCCCTCAATCATTCGCAGTGATCCGTTCTCTCCGGAGGCGACCTCTTTCATGTCACCTCCCTTGGAGGGGCGCATTAGATCCGAACAAGGTGGTGCAAGGCTTGTCAGAGCACTCCCGCCTTCTTGCTTTCGGCCAGTACCAGGTCATAAAGCAGCCGTGCGCTCGGGGGCAGCGCACGTTCCTTGACCGTTATCAGGCTGTAGGGCCTGACGTTGATCTCGAAATCGATCGGCAACACCCGCACATCCGAAGCCTTCGACCGATGGGTCGCCAGGAACTGCGCCACATCGAGCGCGATCGGCGCGATCGCATCCGTCTGGCAAACCGTCGCACAGGTGAGCAGCAGCGAAGAGGTGTTGACGATATTTTCCGGGAGCAGCACGCCGCGAGAAAGGAAGAGGTCCTCGATCGTCCGGCGCAGGAGCGTTCCCGCTGGTTGGAAAACCCAATCATATTGTGGAAGGTCCTCGAGGGAGGCGACCTTCTTTTTCAAGAGCGGATGGCCGCCCCGCACGATCAAACAGGCCTTCTCCACGCCGATTTCCTGGACCTGGAAGAGGCGCGGGTTGAGATCATCGGGAATGCGGCTGATGATGAAGTCATGCTGGGCGGCGAGCAACTCGCGGGCAAGCACGTTGCTCGTTTCAACCTGTATGGTGACCTCTATGCCGGGTAGGGCGCTTCTAACGCGCTTTATCGCCGGCACGACCAGGCTCATGGCTGGGGCAGTGACGGCGCCGATAAAGACGGTACCTCCCTTGCCCGTTTTCAGTTCGGCGATTTCCCGGCCCGCCTCGCGCAGCTCGAGCATGATCTTGCGCGCGCGTCTGGCGAGCGCCTGTCCGAAGGTCGTCAGCACGACGCCGCGTGCCACGCGTTCGTAAAGTGGCGTCTTAACGATCGATTCCATTTCGGACAGGATTCGCGAGGCTGCCGGCTGTGAAATGTTCAGCGCTTCGGCCGCCGCGGAAATCTGCCCGCTATCTTCGATTGCGACGATCATTCGCAGATGATTCAGCTTGAGACCCAATCGCAAAAAGGCGTCATCGGCAAAGACATCCGTATGAATGTCGACGTGACCATGCGTCTGCGGGTCCGAAATGATCGCCATGGTTGCGGCCTCCCATCCGCGTTCCATTAAAAGTAATACTTTTTAACGATATACCAAAATTGTTATGCACTTTACCAGTTATTCTATTTGACAGTTATGGGATTCCATACCAGTTTGCCGCCGTGTGCTGGTTGGCATTCAACACGTGAGAGCGTGGAGGAGACCTACTTCGTTTCTCACCATCTGAAGTAATTATCCAAGACGGAACCTGCCACAGTTTCGGGGCGGGCGATTTTTCGCACGCGCGTTTATTAACTAAGGGAGAGAGAGATATGAAATCCATTATCTCGTTGATGGCAGCGGCGGCCTTTGGCGTCGCTTCGTTCGTTATGCCGGCTATGGCAGCCGACAAGGGCACTGTCGGCATTGCGATGCCCACGAAGTCGTCCGCTCGCTGGATCGACGACGGCAACAACATCGTCAAGCAGCTCCAGGACGCTGGCTATGCCACCGACCTGCAGTACGCTGACGACGACATTCCGAACCAGCTGTCTCAGATTGAGAACATGGTCACGAAGGGCGTTAAGGTTCTCGTCATCGCCGCTATCGACGGCACGACGCTTTCCGACGTTCTCCAGAAGGCTCACGACGCAGGCATCAAGGTCATCGCTTATGACCGTCTGATCCGCGACTCGGGCAACGTCGACTATTACGCAACGTTCGACAACTTCAAGGTTGGCGTTCTGCAGGCAACCTCCATCGTTGACGCCCTCGGCCTCAAGGATGGCAAGGGCCCGTTCAACATCGAGCTCTTCGGCGGTTCGCCGGACGACAACAATGCCTTCTTCTTCTATGACGGCGCAATGTCTGTTCTGCAGCCTTACATCGACAGCGGCAAGCTGGTCGTAAAGTCCGGCCAGACCGGCATGGACAAGGTTGGCACGCTGCGTTGGGACCCGGCAACGGCCCAGGCTCGTATGGACAACCTGCTCTCGGCTAACTACACCGACGCGAAGGTCAATGCAGTTCTGTCGCCTTACGACGGTCTGTCCATCGGCATCATCTCGTCTCTGAAGGGCGTTGGTTACGGTTCCGGCGATCAGCCGCTCCCGGTCGTTTCCGGCCAGGACGCTGAAGTTCCGTCGGTCAAGTCGATCATCGCTGGCGAGCAGCACTCCACGATCTTCAAGGACACCCGTGACCTCGCAAAGGTTACCGTCGGCATGGTCAACGCTCTGATGGAAGGCAAGGAGCCTGAAGTCAACGACACCAAGACCTACGACAACGGCGTCAAGGTCGTTCCGTCCTACCTGCTGACCCCGGTCGCAGTTGACAAGACCAACTACGAGAAGATCCTCGTAGAAGGCGGTTACTACAAGGCTGACCAGCTGAAGTAATAATTGTACCAAGTTGGCCGGAACCCGCTGCTTGCGGGTTCCGGTCTTCAATTTTATGATCGCCGCGTCCCTTTGGCTGCTGGCGTTGGATTATGACCATGGACAACACAATCCTCGAAATGCGGAACATCACCAAGACGTTCCCAGGCGTAAAGGCGCTTGAGAATGTGAACCTCAAGGTTCGACAGGGTGAGATCCACGCATTGGTGGGTGAAAATGGGGCCGGCAAGTCGACCCTTATGAAAGTTCTCTCCGGCGTCTACCCAGCCGGAACCTACGACGGCGATATTGTCTACGAAGGCGACGTCCGTCATTTCAAGGCGCTCAAGGATTCCGAAGAAATCGGCATCGTCATCATTCACCAGGAACTGGCACTGGTGCCGCTCCTGTCGATCGCCGAAAACATCTTCCTCGGCAACGAAGTTGCTCAGAATGGCATCATTAAGTGGCAAGAAGCCTTTAAGCGTACGAAAGAGCTGCTGAGCAAGGTTGGCCTCAAGGAGTCGCCGGAAACGCTCGTCACCGACATCGGCGTTGGCAAGCAGCAGCTGGTCGAAATCGCCAAGGCGCTGTCTAAGAGCGTGAAGCTGCTGATCCTCGATGAGCCGACGGCGTCACTCAACGAAAAGGATTCCGATGCACTGCTGGACCTCCTGATCGAGTTCCGCAACCAGGGCCTGACGTCGATCATCATCACGCACAAGCTCAACGAAGTTCGCAAGGTCGCTGACCAGATCACGGTTCTGCGCGACGGCATGACCGTCAAGTCGCTCGACTGTCAGACCGAAGAGATCAGCGAAGACATCATCATCAAGAACATGGTGGGCCGCGAACTCGCCGATCGTTATCCGCCGCGCTCCGTGCCGATCGGCGAAACGATCCTCGAGGTGAAGAATTGGAACGCTTTCCACCAGCATCACCGTGACCGCCAGGTTCTGCACGACATCAACGTCACCGTCCGCAAGGGCGAAGTGGTTGGCATCGCGGGCCTGATGGGCGCCGGCCGTACCGAATTCGCAATGAGCCTGTTCGGCAAATCCTATGGACACAAGATCCATGGTGACGTGTCGATGCACGGCAAGCCGGTCGATGTCAGCACCGTTCGCAAGGCCATCGACGCGGGTCTTGCCTATGTGACCGAAGACCGCAAGCATCTTGGTCTCGTACTCGGCGAGAACATCGTTCACAACACGACGCTCGCCAATCTGGCCGGGGTCTCGAAAGCCACGGTCATCGACACCATCAAGGAATCGAAGATCGCATCGGAATACCGCTCGAAGCTGCGCATCCGTAGCTCCAGCATCTTCCAGGAAACGGTCAATCTCTCCGGCGGCAACCAGCAAAAGGTTGTGCTGTCGAAGTGGCTGTTCTCCGACCCCGACGTCCTGATCCTGGACGAACCCACCCGCGGTATCGATGTCGGTGCAAAATACGAAATCTATACTATCATCAACCAGCTCGCAGCCGATGGTAAGGGTGTTCTGATGATCTCATCGGAAATGCCGGAACTGCTTGGTACGTGCGACCGCATCTACGTCATGAATGAAGGACGTATCGTTGCGGAACTGCCAAAGGGAGAGGCGAGCCAAGAAACCATCATGCGCGCTATCATGCGCTCAGGGGAGAAGAAACAATGACTCCGGTCAACCCTTCAGCCACCGAGGAAAGCAACGTCGTTTCCGTTGCGGATTATATCCGCGCCAACATTCGCGAATACGGCATGCTTATCGCGCTCGTCGCGATCATGGTGTTCTTCCAGTTCTACACGGGCGGCATTCTATTCAAGCCGGTCAACCTAACGAACCTCGTTCTGCAGAACTCGTTCATCGTCATCATGGCGCTCGGCATGCTGCTCGTCATCGTGGCCGGCCACATTGACCTTTCGGTCGGATCCATCGTTGCCTTCGTCGGCGCGGTGGCGGCTATCATGACCGTCAACTGGCAGATGAACTTCGTACTTGCTGGCATTCTCTGCCTGGTCATCGGTGGCGCCATCGGTGCTGCGCAAGGCTACTGGATCGCGTATCACCGGATTCCGGCCTTCATCGTCACGCTCGCCGGCATGCTCGTCTTCCGCGGCCTGACGCTGTTCGTTCTGGGCGGCAAGAACATCGGCCCGTTCCCGAAGGACTTCCAGGTTATCTCGACGGGCTTCCTGCCAGGCGAAATGATCGATATCGCCGGAATTCCGCTGCATTCCACGTCGCTGGTGCTGACCGTGCTGGGAACTGTCGTGCTCTTCTATCTCGCCTGGCGTCGCCGCAAGGTCAACGAGAGCCATGGCATCGATGTCGAGCCTTATGGCTTCTTCATCGCCCAAAACGTAATCATCTCGTTGGCGATCCTGTTCCTTGGCTTCCAGCTTTCCACCTACAAGGGCCTGCCGAACGTTCTCGTCGTCATGCTCGTGCTGATCGCGGCCTACACCTTCGTGACGCGCCGTACCACGATCGGTCGCCGCATCTACGCAATGGGCGGCAACGAGAAGGCAACCAAGCTGTCCGGTATCAACACCGAGCGCCTGAGCTTCTACACCTTCGTCAACATGGGTGTCCTGGCTGGTCTCGCCGGCATGATCATCGCGGCTCGCCTGAATTCGGCGACCCCGAAGGCAGGCGTTGGCTTCGAGCTTGACGTTATCGCGGCCTGCTTCATCGGCGGAGCTTCGGCATCCGGCGGCGTTGGCAAGATTACCGGTGCCGTCATCGGCGCGTTCATCATGGGCGTCATGAACAACGGCATGTCGATCGTCGGTCTCGGCATCGACTTCCAGCAGATGGTCAAGGGACTGGTGCTTCTCGCCGCCGTCTTCTTCGATGTCTATAACAAGAACAAGGGCTAAGCGCTCCGGCGCTGCCCAAGCATTCGCAGTCATGTGAACTTGCCAATCCGGCTCATTCTGGGAGCCGGATTGGCGAAGCATTTTCCGCGTTATCGAAAAAAGGATGAAGACCGTGCTGATTTCGCAGATTAAGGGTTCGAACGGAGAGATCATTGTCGCCGTGCGCGAGCCGGGCGGTACCGCGAAGGCCGTCAAGAACGCAGGCAGCGTCTATGCGCTGGCCATGGAAGCCGCAAACGGCGGCAAGTCGCTGTTGCAGGTGATTGAAGCACACGGCCTCGGCGATGCAGTCGACCTCGAAAAGGCTTATGCCGAAGGCAAGTTTCTGCCGCCGATGACGCATCCCGACGCTGCGCACCTGCATCTGACGGGCACGGGGCTGACGCATCTGGGCTCGGCTGCAACGCGCGATTCCATGCACAAGAAGACCTCCGAGGCGGCTGAAGAAACCCTCACCGACTCGATGAAGATGTTCAAGATGGGTCTCGAGAACGGCAAGCCGAAGGCCGGCGAGAAGGGCGTTCAGCCCGAGTGGTTCTACAAGGGCAACGGCTACGGTTCGGCTGCTCCGGGCGCGCCGCTCGTTTCTCCCTCCTTCGCGCTCGATGGCGGCGAAGAGCCTGAAATGGCGGGGATCTACGTCATTGCGGAAGACGGCACACCCTTCCGCATCGGCTTTGCGCTGTCGAACGAGTTTTCCGACCACGTGACCGAGCGGATCAACTATCTCTACCTCGCGCACTCCAAGCTGCGCCCGGCAAGCTTTGGCCCGGAAATCCGCATTGGCGTTGCGCCTGAGGATATCCGCGGCACCTCGCGCATCAAGCGCGGCGACAAGGTGATCTTCGAAAAGCCGTTCCTGTCGGGCGAAGCGAACATGTCGCACACATTCGCCAACCTCGAATACCATCACTTCAAGTACGGCCTGTTTCGTGTGCCCGGCGACGTCCACGTCCACATGTTCGGCACCGCGACGCTCTCCTTCGCGGAAGGCATCAAGGCTGAAGAGGGTGACGTCTTCGAAATCGAAGTCGCCGAATTCGGCTTGCCGCTGCGCAACCCTCTGAAGATTGCCGCCGAAGAAGAGATTGCCGTCAAGCAGCTCTGATTTCGCAAGGCCCGGCCGCTTCGGCGGCCGGACCGTTTTTAATGGAACGGTGAAGGAGGCCCAGTCGGCCCATGACCATTTATAAGAACCTCATTGCCGGCGAATGGGTCGGCACGGACGCGACGAAGAACATCAATCCGTCGGATACCAACGAGGTCGTTGGCCTCTATGCGGATGGTTCGGCCGAAGACACGAAGAATGCGATCGCCGCCGCCAAGGCTGCTTTCCCGGCTTGGTCGCGCTCAGGCATCTGGGAGCGTCATGTCATCCTGAAGAAGGCCGGCGACGAGATCATGGCTCGCAAGGACGAGCTCGGCGCTCTGCTGGCCCGCGAAGAAGGCAAGACGCTTCCCGAGGCAATCGGCGAGACCATTCGTGCATCGCAGATCTTTGAATTCTTTGCCGGCGAAGCGCTGCGTCTTGCAGGCGAGGTCATCCCGTCTATTCGCCCGAATATTGGCGTCGAGATCACCCGTGACCCGCTCGGCGTCATCGGTATCATCACGCCCTGGAACTTCCCGATCGCGATCCCCGCCTGGAAGATCGCGCCGGCGCTCTGCTACGGCAATACCATCGTCTTCAAGCCGGCCGAACTCGTCCCGGGCTGCTCGTGGGCGATCGTCGACATCCTGCACCGTGCCGGCCTGCCAAAGGGCGTGCTGAACCTCGTCATGGGCAGGGGTTCGGTTGTCGGCCAGGCCATGCTCGACAGTCCTGATGTTACGGGCATCACCTTTACCGGTTCCACCGGTACCGGCCGCCGCGTCGCTAGCGCCTCGATCGAGCATAACCGCAAGTTCCAGCTGGAAATGGGTGGCAAGAACCCGATGGTCGTCCTCGACGATGCCGACCTTGGCGTCGCCGTCGAAGCAGCCGCCAATTCCGGTTTCTTCTCCACCGGCCAGCGTTGCACGGCGTCTTCTCGCCTGATCGTTACCGAAGGCATCCACGACAAGTTCGTCGCGGCGCTAACGGAAAAGCTGCAGACGCTTGTTGTCGACAATGCGTTGAAATCGGGCACGCACATCGGCCCCGTGGTCGATGAAAAGCAGCTGAAGACCGACACCGACTATATCGAGATCGGCAAGAAGGAGGGCGCCAAGCTCGCCTTCGGCGGCGAACTCGTCACCCGCGAAACGCCCGGCTTCTACCTGCAGCCGACGCTGTTCACGGAGGCCACGAACCAGATGCGCATTTCGCGCGAGGAAATCTTCGGACCGGTTGTCTCGGTCATCCGCGTCAAGGACTACGAAGAAGCGCTGGCAACCGCCAACGACACGCCATTCGGCCTGTCTGCCGGTATCGCCACGACGAGCCTCAAGCACGCGACGCATTTCAAGCGAAACTCCGAAGCGGGCATGGTGATGGTCAACCTGCCGACCGCAGGCGTGGATTTCCACGTTCCGTTCGGTGGCCGCAAGGGATCGTCCTACGGTCCGCGCGAGCAGGGCAAATACGCGGCCGAGTTCTACACGAGCGTCAAGACGGCCTATACGCTGGCCTAACGATGGCCCAAAACGATCCGAGCCGCTATGCAGCGGCTCGGACAACGGTATCTCGATATGAGTTCTTCGGAAGCCAGCCCTTCAGCTCTGGCTCTGGCTTTGCATCTGCCCCCGATCTTCAACCTTGACCACGACAGAGAGCTTTTCCCCCGGCGTGCCGATGCGCATGCCTGAAACGGGAGCCGCATCGCGGTAGCAGAGGCCGGAGGCGACACGCACATAGCGTGCGTCGGGGCAGATATTGTTGGCCGGATCGAAGCCGACCCAACCGAGGCCCGGGAGGTGCGCTTCGCCCCAGGCGTGGGTCGCCGACTGCTCGATCTTCTCTTCCATCATCAGGTAGCCGGAAACGTAGCGGGCCGGCACGCCGAGGCTGCGTGCGGCGGCGACAAAAATATGGGCATGGTCCTGGCAGACGCCGCTCTTCTTCTCAAGCGCTTGCTCAGCCGTGGTCTCCGTGTCGCTGGTCCCAGGCAAGTAGGTCACGGTCTCATGTATGCCGGACATCAGCGCGTGCATGCGTGCAAGCTCGTTCTCGCCGCTCACACCCTTGGTGAGTTCCTTGATCAGCTTTCCGGACTTCGTCCTCGGCGTTTCACGCAGGAAAAGCCAGAGCGGGCAGAAGCCGCTATGGGGGCCGAGTACCCCATTTCGATCTTCCGTTTCGACCTCGCCTTCGGCCACGATGCGTGTCGCCCGCTGCTCGCCTTCCAGCGAGACGAGGTTGACGTGGTTGCCAAACTGATCGTCGTATTCGACTTCGGGCCTAGCGCCCTCAACCTGCAGCGACCAGTTGATGACTGACTGTCCGGGAACGGAGAGCGGCGTCAGCCGCAGCCGCTGCAGCGAGAAGGCCGCCGGTTCTTCGTAGTGATATTCGGTGACGTGGCTTATCTTAAGCTTCATCTTATGCCCGCCTATGCATAGAACCGGTAACCATCGGAAATTTCCATGCCGAGCTGGTTGTTGCGCGTGACGAAATCTTCCAGAAATTCATGCAGGCCCTGATCCATGATCTCCTTGATGGCACGTGTCTGGAGCGTCTTGCGGATGGAATCGGCCGTATCATGCGCCGGCAGCCGCTCACCGTAATCCTTGGCGAGATAGCCGAGTTCGCTGACGATCTTCTCGTAGCAATAGGCGAGCGAACGCGGCATCTGGCCGTTCAGGATCAGGAAGTCGGCGATATTCATCGACCGATATTCGCCGTCATACGCCCAGCTGTAGGAGCGGTGGGCGGAGACGGAACGCAGGATCGATTCCCACTGGATGTTGTCGATCGACGTGCCGACGGCCGAGACCGAGGGCAGGAGCACATAATACTTCACGTCGAGAATACGGCTCGTATTGTCCGCGCGCTCGATGAAGGTTCCGATGCGGGCGAAATTGTAGAGTTCGTTTCTGAGCATCGAGCCGTGGAAGGCACCGCGGATCAGCCCGGCGCGATGCTTGATGGCATCGATTGCCTCCGGCATCTCCGCGGCCATCAGCCGCTTCGAAAGTAGCGATTTTAGCTCGATCCAGAACTCATTGGTCGCTTCCCAGGTCTCGCGGGTCAGGGCGGTGCGCACCATGCGGGCGTTGTTTCGCCCGTAGTCGACGCAGGACATGACGCTTGAGGGATTGGAGCGGTCTCGCAGCAGGTAGTCGATCGCGTCGGCGCTCGTCAGCTTGCTGTGCCCCTCGTCAAAGGTCTCGCGCACGCCGGCGCTTTGCAGGACGCCGTCCCAGTCGTCGTCGCCGGTTCCGCTTCGGGTCAGCGACATGCGCAGGCCGGCATCGATGAGGCGCGCTATGTTTTCTGCGCGTTCGATGTAACGGAACATCCAGTAGAGTCCGTTTGCAGTTCTTCCGAGCATCAGTCCTCCAATACCCAGGTATCTTTTGTGCCGCCGCCCTGGCTGGAATTGACCACCAGCGAACCCTCTTTCAGGGCCACGCGCGTTAATCCGCCGGGAATGATCTGCACCTTGTCGGAGACGAGAACATATGGCCGCAAGTCCACGTGACGTGGCGCGATGCCTTTGTTGACGAGGATCGGCACGGTCGACAGCGAAAGTGTTGGCTGCGCGATGTAGTTGGCGGGCTTCGCCTTCAACTTCTCGGCAAAATCGGCGCGCTCCTTCTTGGTCGCCGTCGGGCCGACCAACATGCCGTAGCCGCCGGAGCCGTGTACCTCCTTGACCACGAGTTCCTCGAGGTGCTCGAGCACGTATTTGAGGCTCTGCGGCTCGGAACAGCGCCAGGTCGGCACGTTTTCGAGGATCGGCTTGCGTCCGGTATAGAATTCGACGATCTCGGGCATGTAGGAATAGATCGCCTTGTCGTCCGATATGCCGGTGCCCGGCGCATTGGCGATGGTGATGTTGCCGGAACGGTAGACATCCATGATGCCGGGGATGCCGAGTGCTGAATCCGGCCGGAAGGTGAGGGGATCGAGGAAGTCGTCGTCGACGCGGCGGTAGAGCACGTCGATCGCCTCATAGCCGCGGGTCGTGCGCATCTTCACCTTGCCGTCGATGACGCGGAGGTCCGAGCCTTCGACAAGCTCGACGCCCATCGTATCAGCCAGGAACGAGTGCTCGTAATAAGCCGAGTTGTAGATGCCGGGTGTCAGGACCGCAACGCGTGGCTTGCCCTTGCAGCCTGGAGGCGCGAGCGATGCCAGGCTCTGGCGCAGCAGATAGGGATAGTCTTCGACCGGCCGGACCTTGTTGGCATGAAACAGGTCCGGAAACATCTGCATCATCGTTTCGCGGTTTTCCAGCATGTAGCTGACACCGGAGGGTGTGCGGGCGTTGTCCTCCAGCACATAGAACTCGTCCTCGCCGGTGCGCACGATATCAGTGCCGACGATGTGCGTGTAGACGCCGCCGGGCGGCCGGAAGCCAATCATCTCGGGCAGGAAGGCGTCATTCCTCTCGATCAGTTCGCGCGGTATGCGACCGGCGCGGATGATTTCCTGCTTGTGGTAGATGTCATCGAGAAAAGCGTTGAGGGCGATTACCCGCTGCTCGATACCCTGTGCGAGCTTGCGCCATTCGCGACCTGAGATGATGCGGGGGATGATGTCGAAGGGAATGAGCTTTTCGGAAGAGTCTGCGTGTCCGTAGACCGCGAAGGTAATGCCGGTCTTGCGGAAGATGTTCTCCGCGTCCCGGGATTTTGCAATCAGATGCGCTCGATCTTGGTTACTGTACCACTCAAAGTATCTTTCATATGGCTGTCGCGGACTTTCGCCCCCGGTGATCATTTCATCAAATGCCAAAGGTGTGGCTCCCCTTTTTTGTTCATTTGAATACAACGCAAATGGCAATGCAAGAACCATGCACAGTTTGAACGCGAGATTCGTGAATCCTTCTCGAAGGCCAAAACAGACGAAAAACTGGGCATTTATCGATAGCTGGCGTCGACACGCCCGCCGTCAATCCTCAGCGTCCGCTCAAAATGTGAGCAGATGAACATTTTCGAGCCGAAAACCGATTCAATTTCGGGCTGAGCGCCGGGTATACGGTTGCGCGAGCATCAGGGAAACTTCAGGTAAGCATCAATGCTTCAGATACGACCGAGCTGCAGCGGGCTTAGATCGCCTCGCCTGAAAACGCGATCAGGTTTCCGTCGGGGTCCTGCACGATGAAGCTGCGTGCGCCCCATGGCTCGGTGCGCAGGGGCTGGTGGAACGATGCGCCGGCGGCCTGATACTCCAGGAACAGCCGCTTCGGATCGTCGGCCGTTAACGTTGCGGAGAGGGCGTCGACTTCTCGCGCTCTGAAGCCAGCGTCGAAGACCGGCCCGCCGACCTTTCGCAGGTTCAGGCGCGCGCCGTCGCGAAACACCTGGGCATAAAATGGCGGCTCTCCGTACTGGAACGCCACTTCAAAACCCAGTTTCCGAACATAGAACTGGCACGAGGCAATGATATCGGAGACGAAGAGTTGCGGCTCCGCGGAGAGGACGAGCGGACGTCTACTGTCCGACGCTTTCGATTTCGTCATGGTTTCGATCCCTTTGACCAGCGCCGGCCAATCCGTAAAGCCATGCTTTCGGGCAACAAGCTCCTGAGCATCGCTGAGCTTGAAGTCGGCGTCCAATATTTCTCGATCGCTTTGATCTCGATATCTGGGCAGGATCCACCTGATCTGCGCCGCAACCGGATAGTACCGTTCGCGATGCCATCGCAGGTATGTCTTGGCTTGTTTTCTGAGGTTTTCGATATTTGGCATGGGCGCGGCTTACGTTTGACTTTGTCGTACGTAGGCGGGCAATGCCCCTCCGGCCCGAAGCCGACGCGCCCTACAGCAGCACCAGCATGCTAATGCAATGGGCCAATTGCCACAAGGCGAGATTGTAAGGCCGCGGGATCATTTGGCGTCGTGAGACGCGTATTGCAAAGGGCGAGATTTCTCCCGCCCTTTCTTTTTTCAATTAGGCGCGTTCACGGCGCTGACCGTTGCCACCGCGCGACGGACCGCCGCGACGGTTTCCGCCGTTGCCTTCGCGACGTTCGCCGCCGTGGGCCTGCGCGCCACGATCTTCACCGTGTTTGCGGGCCGGGCGGCCGTGCGCATTGCGGGCGCCGCCGCCGGGATGATGACGGTTCTCGCCATTGGCATGGTTGCCATGCTGGGGGCGCTGCGGCTTGCGGGCCGGACGGAAGTCCGACGTTGCCGCCAGATCGTTGTCGGGGCCGGACGTCATCGGCGTAGCCTCGCCACGGCGCTGGCCGCGGAAGTCTTCGTTGCGCTGGGTTTGGCGCTCAGGACGCGGACGACGCTCGCGGCGCTCCTCATTGTTGGCGCGGACTTCGTCGCCAGCTTCAGGGCGCGGACGACGCTCCGGGCGGCCACCTGCACGATGGCCTTCGCCACGGCGCTCACCGCCACGGTTTTCACCACCACGACCCTGGCCGCGGTTGCCGCCATTGCCATTGCTGTTGCCACTGCCATTGCCGCGGCGCGGAGTGGCGTTCATGTTGGCAGGCGCTTCACCACTGGCTACAGCGATGTTGATGTTCATCAGGCGTTCGATGTCGCGCAGGAGACGGGTTTCGTCAGGTGCACAGAAGGCGATCGCGATGCCGTCACGACCAGCGCGGGCCGTACGGCCGATGCGGTGGACGTAGGCATCCGGAACTTCCGGCAGGTCGTAGTTGTAGACGTGGCTGACGGCCGGGATGTCGATGCCGCGGGCGGCAACGTCGGTCGCAATCAGCGTCTTGACGTCGCCGTCACGGAAGGCCTTGAGGGCGCGCTCGCGCTGGCCCTGGCTCTTGTTGCCATGGATGGAAGTGACCGAATAGCCAACGTGGTCGAGGTGCTTCATCAGCTTCTCGGCGCCGTGCTTGGTGCGCAGGAAGACGATCGCGCGTCCGTCAGGGTTCTCGGTGAGTGACTTCTTTAGGAGGTCCGTCTTGTCGTTCTTGCCGTTGACGAAGTGGACATACTGCTCGACCTTGTCGGCAGCCTTGCCCGGAGGTGTCACTTCGACGGTGACCGGGTCCGTCAGGTATTCGCCGGCGAGGTCGGCGATCGATTTCGGCATGGTTGCCGAAAACAGCATCGTCTGGCGCTTCTTCGGCACCATCTTGGCGATCTTGCGCAGGTCGTGGACGAAGCCGAGGTCGAGCATCTGGTCGGCCTCGTCGAGAACGAGGTAGCGTACGGCGGTGAGGCCGATGGCGCGGCGGGCGACGAGGTCGAGCAGGCGGCCGGGCGTGGCAACGAGGATGTCGGTGCCCTTTTCGAGCTGCAGCTGCTGCTTGTTGATCGAGACGCCGCCCACGACGACGTTGATGCGCAGGTGCGACTTGCGCAGGAAGTTCTTAAGGTTCTGGGCGATCTGGTTCACCAGTTCGCGGGTTGGGGCGAGGATCAGCGTACGGGTGGTACGGTTGTCCGGACGCCGCTCTTCAGGGATGATCTTTTCGATGATCGGCAGGCCGAAGGCGGCCGTCTTGCCGGTGCCTGTCTGAGCAAGGCCGATAAGGTCGCGGCCTTCGAGAAGAAGCGGGATCGCCTTTTCCTGAATGGGGGTCGGCTTTTCGATGCCGAGCTGGAAAAGTGTGGCGACGATCGGCTTGGAGATGCCAAGCGATTCAAAATTGGTCAAGTCATAACCTTTTTAGGGCGCGCCAAAAAAATCGGCCGGATCGCAAAATGCGGCCCGGTGTCATTCTGGCGTCAAGAACCCCGCGTGAAGTGGGAACTTGTCTTGTTGGAAAAAGCTTTCCAGCGCTTCTTGCCCGCGTCTTGGGATGCGGCCTGTACGAAATGCGCTTTTGCCCTTCTTCCTGCTCCTATTTGCTGGCAGGGGCACGCTCACGCGGCGGCCGGAAGGTGAAAGCTGGCCTGCATTTGGTCTAGTTGGGGCCAAAAGTCAAGAGCACAGGCTCAACGCCCACCGCAGCGACACCCTATGCCAGCGCCGTTCTCAGTAGCAGACCCGTGTCCGGTAAGCGTCGCCCCAACCGTTGTGCCGCCATACGATATGGCACCGAGGCGCGTAGTAGTACCGCGAATAAGGCCTGTAATAGCTCCGATATGCCGGCCTGTAGTAGCCCCCATAATAGGGTTGGTAGTACGGCCTATAGTAGGACCTGTAATACGGCCGATAGTACGGTCGATAGTATGGGCCCGGATAGCCGTAATAGGCGTAGGGGCGCCCAACCTGCGACAGCAGCAGGCCGCCGACTGCTCCAACGGCAACGCCTCCCCAGAAGTCATGATTGGCGTTCGCGGGCGTTGCCGGGATGAGGGTTGTACCCGTCAGGGTCAATGCCATTAAGCCCGCCGCCATGCTTTTATGAAGTACGGACATGGTCGTCTCCTTTCGTAGACGATGCTTGTTCCTGAAGCCGTCAGGCGAAACCGTTCGGGTATACGGGCCAACTGAACGAGTTCATTTTAGAAACGAGTGAAACTATACCACAGTTCCGCAGGGTTTATTCGGTTTGAACTGCTGCATCGCAGCGGCCGCGCCGGCGCTAGAGCACAGGTTACCTGCGTCCTGCAGGGTGCCGCTGCATTATGGTTAAAGGGTTGTTAAAGAGCGCCCGTTATACTTGCTCGATGAGTAAGCTTTTCCTGACTGAGGACCAACTTTGACATCGAGCGGGGACCTTCTCGAGCTGGCCTGCCGCCGGATCGCGGATCTGGAGCGCCCCGCCTATGTCAAGAACAGCGAGCTTCGCTATGTGGCCGTCAACGAGGCCTATGCATCCTTCTTCGGAAGGGAGATCCCTGATTTCATCGGCTGCCGGAGCCGAGAACTTATCGATACGCCGGAAGAGGAGGCCCGCGAAGACAAGGAGCGGCGCGCGCTCGTCTTCGCGAGTGAGGAAAGTGCCGTTTGTTTGGACAGCAGGGGCTTCGGGCGCGAGCGGGTGCGGATCGAGAGTTTCTCGCCGTCCGAAGACCGCGTCTATGTGCTCGGTATTTTTGAAAGGACAGCTCCACATCAAGACGGCGGCGATCAGCTGACAGGGGCCAAGCCGACCCTTTCGGCATCCGACTTGGCTCGCAGCCGGGCGCTGACGGACGATCTTGAAGGCATTCTTCGTGCTCTCCCAGTCGGTGTCATGATCCTCGACGAAGAGCGCAACGTCCTCTACGCCAATGACGAGTTCTACGATGTCTGGGATCTACCACGTGACGACCGCTTCGACGGCTTGGCCTTCATCGACGTCATCCGTCGCAATCACCAACTCGGTCGCTATGGGGACAGGCTCACGCCGGAGCAGATCCTTGCCCGGCGCGAGAAGCATTTTGCTGCGGAACAGCAGCCGCCAATAGAACTGGGCTGGGTTAACGGCAAGCGGGTCCTGTTCGAGGGCGGCCGCCTTTCCAACGGTCGCGTCCTGCTTTCCTATACTGATGTCACTGCGGTCCGCCAGCGGGAGAAGGAAATTCACGAAACGCGGGCGGCTCTCGCGCATCTCGGCGACTTGATGGAGGACGCGACACGGGCGATGTCGCAGGGCCTCTTGATCGTTCAGGACGGCAACATCCTGCTTGCCAGCGAGCCACTCTGCGAGATCCTCGCCATACCACCTGAATATCTCGCAGTTGGACGGGGGTGGATCGATCTGTTCCGGTTTTGCGCCGAACGTGGCGACTTTCACGGGCAGGAAGATGAAATCCTGCAGAGCTGGCGCGATAATATCGCGGCCAAGAAGCCGATTTCGACGCCGTTCCATGTCGCCGGAGAGCGCTGGGTTAACCTGGATGCGACGATCAGCGAGCGGCAGCACTGGGTTGCGCTGTTCACCGATGTCACCGAAGCGAAGCAGCGTGAGGCCGAGCTTGAGCGGTTGCTATCCCGGGCGGAAGCCGCCGATCGCGTCAAGTCGGAGTTCCTGGCGAATATGAGCCATGAGATCCGAACGCCGATGAACGGCGTTCTCGGAATGGCCGAATTGCTGGCGAAGACCAATCTCGACACGCGCCAGAAGACGTTCATCGATATCATCGCCAAGTCGGGCAACGCCTTGGTGACGATTATCAACGACATTCTCGACTTCTCCAAGATCGACGCCGGCCAGATGACCCTCAGGCGCACGACGTTCGATTTGGTCGAGGCGATCGAGGACGTTACAACGCTCCTGTCTTCGCCGGCGGCTGAGAAGAACATAGAGCTGCTGGTGCGCGCGGCACCCGATTTGCCGTCGGCCGTGATCGGTGACGCCGGCCGCTTCCGCCAGATCATCGCCAATCTCGTCGGCAATGCCATAAAGTTCACCGAGCGCGGTCACGTCCTTGTGGACGTCGGCTTTACGCCGGGCGCGGAAGACGAAATCATGGCGCGCATCCGGGTCGAGGATACCGGCATCGGCATCCCGGGCGACAAGCTCGACTCCATTTTCGACAAGTTCTCGCAGATCGACTCATCCTCCACGCGTCGCCATGAGGGAACCGGGCTTGGCCTTGCCATCACGGCAGGGCTGGTCGACTTGTTCGGCGGCTACCTCGAGGTGGACAGCGAACCGGGGGAGGGCTCGGTCTTTACGGTAAACCTGCCTCTCACCGTGGCAGCGGCGCGCCTTGCTCCAAAGCCCTTGCCGGTCAACGTGACGGGTGCGCGCGTTCTCATCGTCGACGACAACGCGGTCAACCGACAGATTTTGGCCGAGCAGCTGGACCTCTGGGGCTTCGATGGGGCCGCCGCCGAGGACGGACCGGCGGCCATGGCAATAATCGCCGCAGCGAACGAGTTGGGCATCGAGATCGATGCGGTCGTGCTGGATTACCAGATGCCGGGCATGAACGGCGCCGACATCGCACGGAAGCTGCGCGCCGACAGCCGCTTTGAACGGCTGCCGATCATCTTCCTGACCTCAATGGACATTTCCGGGACGGAGAAAGAGTTCGCCGCGCTTAACGGTCAAGCCTATTTGATGAAGCCGGCGCGGGCCAACGTGCTGCGAAACACCATCGTTGACGTCGTGCGGGCAAGTCGCACGAAACAGATCGCTGCGGCGGGGAAGACGGTTCCGGAGGCAGCGCCGCCGCCGCTCGCCAAAGCTGAGCCTTCCGAATGGCCGCCGGCGGAGTTCATCGACGTGCTGGTTGCGGAAGATAACGAAGTCAACCAGATCGTCTTTACGCAGATATTGCAGGAAACCGGCCTCAGTTTTCTCGTCGTCGGCAACGGCGAGGAGGCGGTCGAGGCATGGGATCGCTGCGCACCACGCATCATCATGATGGATGTCTCGATGCCTGTCATGAACGGCCACGACGCGACGCGCGCAATACGCGATCGCGAACGCGTACAAGGTCATCGCGTGCCGATCATCGGAGTGACGGCGCATACGCTGGAGGTCGACCGCGATCTCTGCCTGGACGCCGGAATGGACGATTACATGTCAAAACCGATCAGCCCGGAACTGCTCGAAGAGAAGCTTGCGCAGTGGCTGCGCGCGAGCGAGCAGCACGCGGGGTCTAGGATTTGATGCCGCAGAGCATCTCGCGTTTTCCGGCAAAGCCGGCACGACGCTCCACCGCAAAGCCGGCGGCGATCAGGTTTCGTCGGACAAAGCCGGCCGCCGCATAGGTCGCGAAGGTTCCGCCTGGCTTCGTCTTCTCGCAGACGAGGCGCATCAATTCCTCAGACCACATGTCGGCATTGCGCGATGGGGCGAAGCCGTCGAGATACCAGGCATCGAAGCCGGCTTGCGCGGCCGCGACGCCTTCGAGAGCATGGCCGCGGATAACGCTGAGCGACGTCTGGTCATCGAGCCGCAGGAAGACGCTTGCTTCCGGCGTTTCCGGCCAGGCGGCCGCCAGGGCTTGCCGCTCGATGTCGATCTCGGCCCAATGAGAAAGCGCACGGTCGATTTCCCCACGCCGCATCAGATAAAGTTCAAACGACATGAAGTGCAGTTGCTGCCCGTTGCGCCGAAAGAGTTTCCATTGCCGCCACGTTTCGGCGAAATTCAAACCTGTGCCGAAGCCGAGCTCACCGATCAGGAAGTCGCCGTTATCCTGCCAGCGCTGCGGCAGGCCGTTGCCGGCGAGGAAAACGTGTCCGCATTCCAGCCGGCCATCGGTCTGGCAATAAAAATGGTCGCCAAAGGCCGGTGAATAGGGCATATCGCCGTCGCGCCACTCCAGCGGCTGGTGGGGGCCAGCACTCTTTTCGGGATCAGTATCTGTCATGCCAAAAGCCGATAGTCCGACCGCGCGTTCCGGTCAATCATCGACTGCCCTGCTGATCATCGGTGGCGGTATCATGGGGCTATGGGCAGCGGTTCAGGCGGAACGCCTGGGCATCAATGCATGGCTCATCGAAGCCGGCCGGCTAGGTCACGGCGCGAGCGGCGGCCTGCTCGGGGCGCTGATGCCGCACATGCCGGACAAGTGGAATGCCAAGAAGCAATTTCAGTTCGATGCGCTCGTTTCTCTGGAGGCGGAGATTGCAGCGTTGGAACGGCAGACCGGTCTTTCCGCCGGCTATCGGCGCTCGGGCCGCCTCATTCCGCTGCCGAAGCCGCATTTGCGCGAGATCGCGCTCGGTCATTCCCGGGATGCCAAGCATCGCTGGATCGCCGGCGAGCAGCGCTACCACTGGCGCGTGCTCGACAAGCCTCCCCAGGACAACTGGCTGGACGCAGCGGCAGGTGAAAGCGGCTTCGTGCACGACACGCTTGCCGCCAGAGTCGCGCCGCGGTCGCTCATCGCGCTCCTAGCGGCATCACTGCGCGACGCACGGAGCGTCCGCGTTGCCGAAAACGTTTCGGTCGATGATCTCGATCTTGAGCGCAAGGTTGCGATTACCAGTGCAGGTGACATTGCTTTCAGACAGTGCATTGTCGCTGCCGGCCACCAATCCTTTCCATTGCTGCAGCGGTATACCGGTGGCCTTGTGAAGCCGCTGGGCCAGCCCGTCAAAGGCCAGGCAGCCCTGCTGAAAGTCGACATAGCCCCGTCCTTGCCGACGATCTTTCGCGACGGGCTGTATATCGTTGCGCATGAGGGCGGCCATGTCGCCGTCGGCAGCACCAGCGAGAATCGCTTCGACGAACCATTCTCGACGGACGAGCAGCTCGACGCGCTGCTTGAGGCATCTGCCCAATTGGTGCCGGCGTTGCGAGGCGCGCCCGTTGTTGAGCGGTGGGCCGGTCTGCGGCCGAAAGCGATCGATCGTGATCCGATGATCGGCGTCCATCCCGACCATGCCGGCCTGATCGCATTGACCGGCGGCTTCAAGGTCAGCTTCGGCCTGGCGCACCGTCTGGCTGCGGCAGCGATCCACCTCGCGGCCGGCCGCCAGCCGCCCTTCGCGCTGCCGGAAAGCTTCTTGCTCGCCAATCACATCTGCGTCGCTTCACGCTAAACGTGAATTAGCACCTCCTGCCTTTCGTTATTCTGTCATGCAAATCACCTATCTGCTAGCGCAACCGCGGCGCCGACGGAGGGCTGTGCCGTTTGTTCGACGGAGGAAATTGGATGCGCTATGCCATTTGCTTTACACCCGCTGCGAGCGACCCGCTTTCGCACGTGGCTGCAAACTGGTTGGGTCGAAACGTGTTCTCTGGCGAGATGGTCGAGCCGACAGCGATCCGCGGCCTGAGCATTCACGAGATTGCCTTCCATACGGCGCTACCGCGCCGCTATGGCTTCCAAGGTGTTCTGAAGGCGCCCTTCCGCCTCGCCGCCGACGTAACGGAGGCGCAACTTCTGCGGGATCTGATGCGCTTCTGTGGAACGCTGACGCCGTTTCACATCCATCAGCTTGAGGTGGCGAGGCTCGGTGTATTCTACAGTCTCGTTCCGTCGCGGCCTTGCGAACATGTCCACTATCTTTCCAGTGCCGTCGTTCAAGAGTTCGACCGATTCCGGGCGCCGTTGAGCGAGGCAGAAATCGAGCGGACGGACCCGGGTGGCCTGTCGGCGGCGCAGTTCGCCAATCTGTATCGCTGGGGCAGCCCTTTTGTGATGGACGAGTTTCGCTTTCATATGCCGCTGACCGGTCCTGTCAGCCACTGCGACATGCCACGGGTCGAGCAGGCGCTTCGGAACGCCTTCGAGCCAGTCCTCGCCGATCCCGTCAAGGTCGCCAATGTCGCGCTGATGGTCGAAGAGGGGAATGGCGGGCCGTTTAGCGTGCATTCGCTGCATCCGATGGGCAAGGTCAGCGCACGTCGAGATCGTGTTTCTACACTGGCCTAAGAGTTTGCGCCGCAAAGGCAAAACTCTGTTGCGTACTTTCCGTCTCGACATTCCTTCTCTGGATGCTACCGTTTCGCCGACTTTCAGGAAGGTGATTTCATGGTATCCGAAACTTATCCGCGCAATCTGATCGGTTACGGTCGCAACACGCCCGACCCGAAGTGGCCGGGCGATGCCTGCGTGGCCGTTCAGTTCGTTATCAATTACGAAGAAGGCGGCGAAAGCTGCATTCTCGATGGCGATCCTGCCTCCGAAAACCTTCTGTCGGAAATTGTCGGTGCCGCGTCCTGGCCGGGTCAGCGAAACCTCAATATGGAATCGATTTACGAATATGGCTCGCGCGCCGGGTTCTGGCGCTTGTGGCGCATGTTCACGGAGCTCAAGGTTCAGGCCACCGTTTATGGGGTGACGCTTGCTATGGCGCGCAACCCGGAGGCGGTCGCGGCCATGAAGGAAGCCGGTTGGGAGATCGCCAGCCACGGGTACCGCTGGCTTGAGTACAAGGACTTCCAGGAAGACGTCGAGCGCAAGCATATCCAGGAAGCCGTGCGCCTCCACACGGAACTGACCGGCGAACGTCCCTACGGAATGTACCAAGGCAAGCCTTCGGACAACACGCTGCGCCTCGTCATGGAAGAGGGCGGTTTCCTTTATTCCTCTGACTCTTATGCCGACGATCTGCCGTTTTGGGTGAAGGGTGTCGATGACAACCCGTTCCTGATCATACCCTATACGCTCGAGACGAACGACATGCGCTTTGCAACGCCGCAAGGCTTCAATTCCGGCGATCAGTTCTTCACTTACCTCAAGGATGCCTTCGATACGCTGTATGAAGAGGGGAAGGCCGGCAGCCCGAAGATGATGTCGGTTGGCCTGCATTGCCGTCTCGTCGGTCGTCCCGGTCGCGCCGCAGCGTTGAAACGCTTCATCGAATATGTGCTGAAGCACGACAAGGTGTGGATACCCAGGCGAATCGAGATCGCGCAGCATTGGCATGCCCACCACAAGCCGGAGACAATCTGATGCTTTCGCGGGACGAGTTCGTGTCACGCTACGGCGGTGTCTTTGAACATTCGCCGTTCATTGCCGAGCGTGCCTATGACGACGGTTTCGTCGGCGACGAACTGACGGTGGATCGTGTCCACACGGCGCTCGTCGCCATCTTCCGGGCGGCGAGTCCGGAGGAGCGGCTCGGCGTGCTGCGTGCCCATCCCGATCTTGCCGGACGTCTCGCGATAGCGGGTGAGCTTACCGAAGACAGCAAGAAAGAGCAGGCAGGCGCCGGGCTCGATCGGCTGAGCGCCGCGGAACATGGCCGCTTCACCGAGCTCAACACGGCCTATGTCGAAAAGTTCGGCTTTCCCTTCATCATCGCGGTTAAGGGCCTGAACAAGGATGACATTCTGGCTGCCTTCGAAAAGCGCATCGACAACACGCGCGATGAAGAGTTCGAAACAGCCACCGCACAGGTCGAGCGTATCGCGTTTCTGCGCCTTGAGATGATACTGCCGGGGCGTTGAGACAGGCAGCTCCTTGGTGCTTTTCTCTTTTGCGCCCGTGACTTATAGTTGCGCCATGAGGCCATCCGAAGTGCTGGAGAAGAACAGGCAGGCGATCCGCGAAGTGACGAAGCGCTTCAACGCGGCGAACCCACGTGTCTTCGGCTCCGTGGCGCGCGGCGAGGACCGGCCGGACAGCGATCTGGATATTCTGGTGGATGCGCTGCCGGGCAGCACATTGTTGACGCTGGGCGGCTTGCAGGACGCACTGGAACAGATGATGCTGGGTACGTCCATCCATCTGCTGACGCCCGGCGACTTTCCCGAACCCGTGCGTATCCGTGTCCTTTCGGAAGCGAAGCCCATATGAGCCTCGAGCGAATTTCCTACCTGCTGGAGCGCATGCGGCAAGCCGCTACCGATGCCCATCAAATGGTCACCGATGTCAGTAAGGAGCACTTTCTGGCTGACATCATCCTTCAGCGGGCGGTCGGAATGAGCCTCCTGATGGCTTCGGAGATCGCTGCACAACTCATAAAGATCCATCCCGAGTTTATGGTAGAGCACCCCGAGTTCCCTTGGGGCGCGATGCGAGGCATGCGCAATCGTATTGCTCATGGCTATTTCGACATCGATCTCGACAAGGTTTGGGCGACCGCGAAAGACGATGTTCCCGACCTGCTCTACAGACTTGACCTCGTGCGCAATTGGCGTGCCGAAGGCGAATAAAGACATGTCTCAAATCCTCGATATTGTTCCGCTGACCAAATCCGCCTTTGCGCCCTTCGGTGATATCATCGAAGCCGATCCGGTAACGATGCGCTATATCAACAACGGAACGACCGAGCGCTTCCATGCGCTTGCCGCTGCCGAAGCGGCAGGCGAGGGCGCGCGCGTCATCATCAACCTGTTTCGCGGGCAGCCGCGCCACTTTCCCTATGAAGTTGACATGATGGAGCGGCATCCGTTCGGCAGCCAGAGTTTTTCGCCTATCTCCGGCCGCCCCTATCTCGTCGTCGTCTCCGAGGACGAGGGCGGCAGGCCCGGTCGTCCGCGGGTGTTTCTGGCGCGGGGCGATCAGGGCGTGAACTATCGCCGCAATACCTGGCACCACCCGTTGATGTCGCTTGGCGCCGTAAGCGATTTCCTTGTTGTCGACCGCGAGGGACCCGGCAACAATCTGGAAGAATACTTCTTCGAAAGGCCCTTCATCATCAGCGAGCCGAGCCTATGACCGGACTGACCACCCACGTACTAGATACCGCGTCCGGCAAGCCGGCCGAGGGATTGCGGATCGATCTCTTTCACCTTGAAGGAGAGGTCCGTCGCCATATGAAGACGGTCAAGACCAATTCCGACGGCCGCGTCGACGGCGGGCCGATCCTGATCGGCGATAGCTTCAAGGCGGGGACTTATGAACTCGTCTTTCATGCCGGAGACTATCTGCGCGCCGAGGGTATTGCTCTGCCACACCCGGCCTTTCTGGATCTCGTGCCCATCCGCTTCGGTATTGCCGACGTCACCGCGCATTACCACGTGCCCTTGTTGATCTCGCCTTACGGCTATTCGACCTATCGCGGTAGCTAGGTGATGCGGTTTGCGGCGATCGCGGATGTACACGGCAACCATCTGGCGCTCGAGGCGGTGCTGGCCGATATCGCGGCGCAGGGCGTTACCGAGATCGTCAATCTCGGCGATTGTTTCAGCGGCCCGCTGACGGCAGGGCGAACTGCGGAGCTTCTGCGGGAGCGAGACATGCTAACCGTCCGCGGCAATCACGATCGCTATCTGATCGAACAGCAGCGCGAGGCCATGCATCTTTCGGACACGGCAGCGTTTGATCAGCTGACGGCGGACGACCTGCAATGGTTGCGCGGCCTGCCGACGAGCGCCGTTTATCGGAGCGAGGTCTACCTTTGCCACGCGACGCCTGCGAACGACAGCACCTATTGGCTGGAATCCGTGTCTACGGAAGGCCATGTCTTCCTGAAGCCGCTTGCAGAGATCGAGGCGTTGGCCACGGGCGCGGATTTCCCGCTGATCCTCTGTGGCCATAGCCATATCCCGCGACTGGTTCGCCTCAGCGATGACAGGCTGATCGTCAATCCCGGCAGCGTCGGCTGCCCGGCCTATGACGACGATCGACCGCATTACCACAAGGTCGAGACCGGCCACCCGCTGGCGTCCTATTGTATCCTGGAAAAGGGCGAGACCGGCTGGCTCCCTGCCTTCCGCACGGTCGCCTACGACTACATGGCCATGTCGCGCCTCGCAAATGAAAACGCCCGCCCGGATTGGGCAGGCGCGCTCGCGACCGGTTGGATGCCGTAGCTTCTTTTCTTACTGCCGACCGAGCAGTATGGAAGAATTGACGTCGTTGATGTCGCGCTTGCCGCAGAGCGCCATGGTGATGTCCATCTCCTTGCGGAGGATGCTGAGCGCGAGTGTAACGCCGTCCTTACCCATGGCGCCGAGGCCGTAAAGGAAGGGGCGGCCGATATAGGTGCCCTTGGCGCCGAGGGCTACTGCCTTCAACACGTCCTGGCCGGAGCGGATGCCGCCGTCGAGATGCACTTCGATCTTGTGGCCGACCACATCGACGATTGGCTCCAGCATGCTGATCGAAGAGGGGGCGCCGTCCAGCTGGCGACCACCATGGTTGGAAACGATGATGGCGT
The DNA here is from genome assembly GCF_000510625.1 of Rhizobium sp. IBUN. Taxonomy (NCBI): domain Bacteria; kingdom Pseudomonadati; phylum Pseudomonadota; class Alphaproteobacteria; order Hyphomicrobiales; family Rhizobiaceae; genus Rhizobium; species Rhizobium sp. IBUN. The sequence continues at coordinate 100,802 of NZ_AZNV01000017.1, read as the reverse complement.
CGGCGCCTGTTTCTGCTGCTGCCTTGGCGTCCTCGACGTCGCAGATGCCCTTGATGATCAGCGGGCCGCCCCACTGCTCCTTGATCCAGGCGACGTCGGCCCAGGAGAGCTGCGGGTCGAACTGTTCGGCGGTCCAGGAGGAGAGCGACGAGAGATCGGAAACATTCTTGGCGTGGCCGACGATGTTGCCGAAGCTGCGGCGCTTGGTCTGCAGCATGTCGAGGCACCAGAAGGGGCGTGTCGCCATCTGCCAGATGTGCTTCGGCGTGAACTTCGGGGGGGCGGAGAGACCGTTGCGCAGGTCCTTGTGGCGCTGGCCGAGGATCTGCAGGTCAGCGGTCAATACGAGAGCCGAGCACTTCGCCGCCTTGGCGCGATTGATCAGGTTGAGCACGAAATCCTTGTCGCGCATCACGTAGAGCTGGAACCAGAATGGCCTGGTGGTAACCGAGGCGACATCCTCGATCGAGCAGATGCTCATCGTCGACAGCGTGAAGGGAACGCCGGCTTCTTCCGCAGCACGGGCTGCCAGCATTTCGCCGTCTGCGTGCTGCATGCCAGTCATGCCAGTCGGGGCGAGCGCCACTGGCATCGACACTTTCTGGCCGATCATGGTCGTTTCAAGTGTCCGGTTCGTCATGTCGACGAGGACGCGCTGGCGCAGCTTGATCTTGGCAAAATCGCTCTCGTTCGCCTGGTAGGTCGACTCCGTCCAGGCACCCGAATCCGCATAGTCGAAAAACATCTTCGGGACGCGGCGCTGGGCGAGGCTCTTGAGGTCGGCGATTGTGAGAGGAGTGGCCATGGATAAGACTTTCACATCTGAATAACGCCATGGCCCTTAACATGATTTCCGAGGCTTTGTGTATCTCTTTCGTCGCCTATGGGACAAGAATCAGGCTGCCTGCCGCCCGTCCTTCCTCAAGGAATTGCTGGGCTTCCGCAGCCGCCTCTAGAGGGTATTCGCGGGCAATTGTCGACGTTATGCCTGAAGCCAGCATTCCGACCACGGCTTCAGCTGCCGTCAGGTAGGCTGCAGTGTCCGTGATGTAAGCCATGACGCTGGGATGTGTCAGCGATTTTCCGGGGCGAAGCTCATCAACTGAGACAGGCGGGATCGGCCCGCCGGCCTGTCCGATTGTGGCGACGACACCGAAGGGACGAAGGGCCGCTATGGATTTTGCCAGCATGCCGCCCCCGATGCCGTCATACGCGACATCGACGCCGCGGCTGTCCGTCAACCGCTTCACTGCGGCGACGACATCTGCGTCTCGGCCGATGATCAGATGGTCCGCACCGTAGCTGCGGGCGAGATCGGCCTTCTCCTCCGAACTCACGGTTCCGATGACTGTAGCGCCGAGATACTTTGCCCACCGCACGAGAATACTTCCAAGCCCGCCGGCGGCGGCATGAATGAGAACGGTCGTTCCGGGCTCGACGCGATAGGTCTTCGTCAAGAGCATGTACGCTGTCAGCCCCTTGAGCATGGACGCGGCCGCAACCTTTGAAGGTACGCCATCGGGTAGGAGAACGGCGCGGGCCGCCGGCAAGAGCCTTGTCGCGGCATAGGCGCCGACAGGCGCGCCGGCATAGGCTACGCGATCGCCGGGTTTCAGTCTCGTGACGGCGCTTCCAACGGCTTCGACAGTGCCTGCTCCCTCGACCCCGAGTACGGCGGGATAGGCCGGCAGGGCGTAGAGCCCGCGACGGTGGTAGATATCGAGGAAATTCATACCGATCGCGTCGTGACGGATGCGGATCTCGTTTGCGCCAGGCTCCTGCGGCTGCTGTTCTGATACCTGTAGTTGCTCGATGCCTCCTGGTGCGAGAAGCGTAACGGCCTTATCCATGAAACGTGCTCTCCGATTGCTGCTGCAGCCATCATCGCCCATGGCGTTATGGTCGAAAATTCCCTATCGTTTCTCATTGCATGGGAAAAAATGAACAATGATCGATTGGGAAAACCTTCGCTACTTCGCGGCGCTCGCTCGTGCCGGAACGTTGCTCGGAGCTGCGCGCGCCCTCGGAGTGGAGCACGCGACAGTTGCCCGTCGAGTGGCCGGGCTCGAGGAGCAGATGGGTGTGAAGCTGGTCGACCGGCGCGGTCGGCGCATCGTGCTGACGCCGGAGGGCGAGCGGGTGGCGGGCATGGCGGAGCGGATGGGGCAGGAGGCGCAGGCCATCGAACGCTTGGGGCTTGCGGCCGGCGCGACGCTTGCCGGCGAGGTCAGGATCAGCGCGCCACCGACGCTCGCGGCTGCAATGCTGCCGGCAGCGCTGGTCGCCTTGCGAGCCCGCCACCCAGATATTGGTATCACCATCGTCGGCGAGACCCGCTATGCGTCACTCGACAGGCGGGAGGCGGATATTGCGGTCCGCATGACGAAGCCGGAACAGGGCAATTTCGTCATCAGCAAGCTTGGGAATGTCGGCTTCGGCTTCTATGCCACGGCTGCCTATCTGGCCGCGACGTTGGAGGAACAGCGGACTTTCATCGCCTACGATGAAACGATGGCGAGCGCACCGCAGTCGATCCGGCTCGCCGACGCGACTGAGGGAAGGAAGGTGGCACTAAGGGCAACGACGCTGGAATTCCAGCTGGCGGCGGCGCGCGCTGGCGGCGGCATCGCCATGCTGCCAAATTTCATGCTGGCGGGTCGTGATGATCTCGTCGAGGCTATTCCTCAGCGGCAGCCGCTGACTCGGGAGTTCTGGCTCGTCGTCCATGCCGACATCCGCAACGTGCCGATCATCCGGGTTGTGATGGAGGCGCTGAAGTCGATTCCGTGGTCCGGCTAGCAGCTGCGGGCATTTCCGTGGGCAATAGCGCAGGTGGTTGGGGCTAAGAGGCGGCCTGAGCCGGCCGCCCCTAGTCAATATTCTTGCTTGGTCGGCCTGAACAGGATCTCGTTGACGTCGACATCCTCCGGCTGGCTCATGGCGAAGGCAACCATCCTCGCGAAAGAGTCGGCCGGGATCGCCATTGCGTAGACCTTGCGGACGCGCTCGGCGACGTCAGGTTCAGTGATGCTGTCGGGCAGCTCGGTTCGCAACGGCGCCCGGCGAGATGATCGTCGTGCGGATGTTGAAGGGCTTTACCTCCTGCCGCAGCCCTTCGGAAATGATGCGCAAGCCATGCTTGGTCGCGGCATAAACGGCGCCGCCCGGATTGACCTTGTGGCCGGTGACCGACGAGACGTTGATGAGATGGCCACTCTTCTGCTGCTTCATATAGGGCAGCGCTGCGGCAATGCCGTAGAGCACGCCCTTGAGGTTGACGTCGATCATGCGGTCCCAATCCTCGACCTTGCCGCGCTCCAGCGGAGAGTGCGGCATCAGGCCGGCATTGTTGATGATGACGTCGACGCGGCCATGCAGCCGAACGGCGTGGTCGACCAGGCGTTTGACCTGATCGACCTTAGTTACGTCGGTCTCGACGACGGCGTCGCTGCCGAGGCCGAGTTCGTCGGCGATCGCATTCAGCCGGTCGAGACGCCGGGCGCCGAGAACGAGTTTGGCGCCGTCTCGCGCCAGGTGTCTGGCCGCCGCTTCACCAAGGCCGCTGCTCGCGCCGGTGATCACGACGACCTTGTCCTTGATACTGTAGTCATGACAGATCCTTTCCCTTCGCTTGGTCACCGCTCAGCGGTCGACCCTTGCCTGTAGGTGTGCCGGATAGCGGTCACCCTCGACCTTTATGCCAGCGAGCGCGGTTTCGATGGCGGCAAGGTTTTCCGCCGTCAGCTGCGCGGCAGCGGCGCTGATGTTCTCTTCCAGACGGTGCATCTTTGTCGTTCCGGGGATCGGAACGATCCAGGGCTTGCGGGCCAGCAGCCAGGCAAGCGCGATCTGTGCCGGGGTCGCGCCCTTGTCGCGGGCGATCTCGCCGAGGCGATCGACGAGCGCTTGATTGGCCTTGCGGGCTTCGGCGGAAAAGCGCGGAACGACGTTACGGAAATCCTTGCTGTCGAAGGTGGTCGTCTCATTGATCGCGCCGGTCAGGAAGCCCTTGCCGAGCGGGCTGAACGGAACGAAGCCGATGCCAAGCTCCTCGAGCGTCGGCAGGATGTCCTGTTCTGGCTCGCGCCACCACAGCGAATATTCGCTCTGCAGCGCGGCGACCGGCTGCACTGCATGCGCGCGGCGGATCGTCCTGGCGCCGGCTTCCGAAAGGCCGAAGTGCTTGACCTTGCCTTCGCTGATCAGGTCCCTGACCGTGCCGGCGACATCCTCGATCGGCACGTCAGGATCGACGCGGTGCTGGTAGAAGAGGTCGATCACGTCGGTGTTGAGGCGCTTCAGCGCCGCATCGGCAACCTCTCTGATATGAGCAGGGCGGCTGTTCATGCCGCTCTGGCCGCCATCCGGGCCGAAGTTGAAGCCGAACTTGGTGGCGATGACGACCTTGTCGCGGAATGGCGCCAGCGCCTCGCCAAGCAGGGTCTCGTTCTTGTAGGGACCGTAGGCTTCCGCGGTGTCGAAGAAGGTGACGCCGCGTTCGAAGGCGGCGCGGATTAACTTGATCGCGTCCGCGGTGTCCATTGCCGGGCCGTAGCCATAGCTTAAGCCCATGCATCCGAGGCCGAGCGCGGAGACTTCGAGGCCGCTTTTTCCGAGTGTGCGCTTCTGCATGGAATTTCCCTTTCCTAGCCCTGGTATTGTTCGTCGGTGACCGTTTCCATCCAGTCGACCACCTTGCCGTCGAGGGCTTCGGCGATCGCGATGTGGGTCATGGCTGTTGTCGCGGATGCGCCGTGCCAGTGCTTTTCGCCCGGTTCGAACCAGATGATGTCGCCGGCGCGAATTTCTTCCACAGGTCCGCCGTCACGCTGTGCGCGGCCGGTACCGGAGAGGACGATCAGCGTCTGACCGAGCGGATGGGTGTGCCAGGCGGTGCGGGCGCCGGGCTCGAAGGTCACCGTTGCACCGCCGACGCGTGCTGGCGCCGCCCCGTTGAACGGCGCATCGATGCGGACCGTCCCAGTGAAATAATCCGCCGGTCCCTTGGCGGATGGATCGGAGCCGTTTCGCTTGATTTTCATCTTTCGTCCTTTCGTGAGCTCAGGAGCGTGCTGCTCGGCCGACGTTCGGAAGAAGATCTAGTGCGGATGCTTTCCTGCGATTAGATGGTATAAACGGCATAAGCTTATGAGTGAGATTCATGAATGACGCGGCAATCGATCAACGACCTCATCGCCTTTCTGGCCGTGGCGCGGGAGAGAAGCTTCACGAAGGCCGCGGCCAAGCTCGGCGTGTCGCAATCGGCGCTCAGCCATACCGTCCGCGGCCTTGAAACACGCCTCGGCCTGCGGCTGCTGACGCGCACGACACGCAGCGTGTCGCCGACGGAGGCAGGCGAGCGTCTGCTGAGCTCGATCGGGCCGCGTTTCGATGAGATCGAGAGCGAGTTGGCTGCGCTCAGCGAATTTCGCGAGAAGCCGGCGGGTACGATCCGCATCACCGCGGGAGAGCACGCCGCTGACGCCATACTCTGGCCCGCGCTGGAGAGGCTGTTGCCTGATTATCCCGATATCAATGTCGAGATCATCGTCGACTACGGGCTGACCGACATCGTCGCCGAGCGCTATGACGCCGGCGTCCGCCTTGGCGAGCAGGTGGCGAAGGACATGATCGCTGTGCGCATCGGGCCGGACATGCGGATGGCTGTCGTCGGAGCGCCTGCCTATTTCGACCGGCAGCTCAAGCCGCAGGCGCCTGCCGAACTCACCGACCACAACTGCATCAACCTGCGCCTGCCGACCTATGGCGGGGTCTATGCCTGGGAGTTCGAGAAAGAAGGGCGAGAGGTAAAGGTGCGGGTGGAGGGGCAGTTGGTGTTCAACAACGCGCAGTTACGGCTGAACGCAGCGCTTTCTGGCCTCGGTCTGGCGTTTATGCCGGAGGCGCTGGTGTGGCAGCCACTGTCCGATGGACGGCTCGTTCGCGTCCTTGAGGATTGGTGTGCGCCGTTCCCCGGATATCATCTCTATTATCCGAGCAGCCGGCAGACGTCGCCGGCCTTCGCCCTGCTGGTCAATGCGCTTCGCTACCGGGGGTGAGGCATACGAAATTCGCCTGCTCGCTGCGGACCGATGCCGACCTCAACGGGCAGATCTCAGATCGCACTCTTGGCGGCGACGCCTGCCACATAGGTCTCCACGATCGCGCGGTCGTCGCCCATGGTTTGCAGCAGGAAGAGTTCTTCCGGCAGCGTCTTCACGACCTCCATCTTGAGCGCCATGGCGGGCGTTGCGGCGGCGTTGAGGACGACGATATCGGCGTCGGAGCCGACATCGAGCGTACCGATCCTGTCGGCAAGGGACAGCGACCGGGCGTTGCCCAATGTTATGTGATAGTAGCTCTCCAACGGGTTCAGGCGTTCGCCGAGCAGCTGCTGGATCTTGTAGGCCTCGTCCATCGTGCGCAGCATCGAATAGCTGGAGCCGCCGCCAATGTCGGTCGCGACCCCGATGCGCACCGGCTTTTCGCGGCGCGCAAGCGCCTTCAGCGGGAAAAGACCCGAGCCGAGGAAGAGGTTCGACGTCGGGCAATGCACCGCGACCGAGCCTGCTTCGCTCATCGCATCGGCCTCGCGATCCGAAAGATGGATGCAGTGGCCGAAGAGCGTCTTGTCGCCGAGCAGGCCGTAGCGCGCGTAGATGTCGGTGTAGTCGATCGCCTCGGGATAAAGCTCGCAGGTGAACTTGATCTCGTCGTGGTTCTCGGAGAGGTGAGTCTGGATGTGGAGGTCGGGAAACTCGCGGGCAAGCGCCTGGGTGGCCTCCATCTGTGCGGGCGTCGAGGTAATCGCGAAGCGCGGGGTGATGGCGACGTGGCAGCGCGCCTTGCCGTGCCAGTCCGCGATGATCTTGCGGGTCTCGTCATAGCCCATCTGAGGTGTGTCGAGCAGCCCCTGCGGGGCGTTGCGGTCCATCATCACCTTGCCGCCGATCATGCGCATGCTGCGCCTCAGCGCTTCTGCGAAAAAGGCGTCGGCGGAGGTCTTGTGGACGGAGCAGTAGGCGACGGCCGTCGTCGTGCCGTGGCGCACGAGCTCATCGTAGAAATGCGTGGCGATGCGCTGGGCGTGATCGCTTTCGACGAAGCGGCATTCCTCGGGGAAAGTATAAGTGTTCAGCCATTCCAGCAGGTTTGCCGCATAGGAGGCAATGACCTGCATCTGCGGGAAATGCAGGTGCATGTCGATGAAGCCAGGCATGATCAGATGCGGACGATGGTCGACGGTTACGGCATCGGCGGGGGCGTGCGGGCTCACCTTGTCATAGGCGCCGCAGGCAACGATCAGGCCATCCTTGATCAGGAGGGCGCCGTCGCTTTCGTAGAGATAGCTTCCACTATCGCCAAGATCTTGGGGTGCGCGCAGGAAGGAAAGCAGGCGGCCGCGGAGGAGGGTATGTGTCATGGCTTTCTGTCTCTGTCGATTGTCTTCTTGTTGCGCCGTTGGCGTCAGGGCGCCGGCTGGGCGGCAATGGCCGCCGGAGTGTCGGCGCAGCCGTACATGGTCTTGTCTCCGAATGCCAGAACCGCGTTCAGCGTGTAGTGACGATCGGACATGCCGTCTGAGCAATCCCCTTTGGTCAGCGTCAGCTTGAAGGGTGCCGGCCCGTCGGCGATCGTCCACGTGGCGCGATCGTTCTCGATGACCGGACCGGAGTTGGCGCTTTTGACGTCCTCGATACCTGGACGGCTGAACGTGAGCCCGTCGGTGCGGATCTTGATCGCCCAGAAGGGCTCGGTGCCAAGGGCGTTCAGAACGCCTGAAAAATTGCCAGCGGCTGGTGCCGCGCCGCCCTCCGATCCCGAAGCATCCGCTCCGCTCTGCCCGCAGGCGGTCAGGGTGGCGGCGAGGAGCAGGGCGCGAAGGGTGGCTGAGATCATTCCTGTTTGCCTTCGACTGCGCTTTCGAACCAGGCGACGAGCAGCTTGCGCTCATCCGGGGTGATATCGGTCAAGTTGCCGGGCGGCATGGCGTGGCTGCGGCCCGCCTGTATATAGATCTCGCGCGCATGAGCGGCAATTTCCGCATCGGTTTCGAGGACGACGTCCTTTGGCGGCCGCGCTAGCCCTTCATAAACCGGTTCGGCGGCATGGCACATGGAACAGCGCGTGCCGACAAGCTGCTTGACCGCGGGGAAATGCGGGTCGCCGGCGAATTGCTGAAAGGCGGGGGCAACCGCTTGCGCATCCTTCTCGCCGGTTAGCACCTGCGGCACCGTGGACAGCCACATGATCAGGATGAAAAGGATCACGGTGACGATCCAGGTCCAGGTCGGGCGGCCCTTCCTCGCATGCGTCGTGTTGAACCAGTGGCGGATGGTGACGCCCATCAGGAAGACGAGGGCGGCGATTACCCAGTTATAGGCGGTGCCGAAGGCCAGCGGATAGTGGTTCGACAGCATGAAGAAGATCACGGGCAGCGTCAGGTAGTTGTTGTGGAGTGAGCGCTGCTTGGCGATCGCGCCGTACTTGGCATCGGGCGTGCGCCCGGCGATCAGGTCGGCGACGACGATCTTCTGGTTCGGGATGATGATCATGAAAACGTTGGCCGACATGATCGTTGCCGTAAAGGCGCCGAGATGCAGGAAGGCGGCGCGGCCGGTAAAGAGCTGCGTGTAGCCCCAGCCCATGAAGACGATCACGGCGTAGAGAACCGCCATCAAGCCCCAGGTGTTCTTGCCGAGCGGCGACTTGCACAAGAGGTCGTAGATGACCCAGCCAACCGCAAGCGAGGCGAGCGAGATCAGGATCGCGACCGGAGCGGTAATGTCGAGCACATGGCGGTCGATGAGGAAGAGATCGGCGCCGCCATAGTAGACGATGCAGAGCATCAGGAAGCCGGAGAGCCAGGTAAAATAGCTTTCGTATTTGAACCAGGTCAGGTGCTCGGGCATCTGCGCGGGCGCCACCAGATACTTCTGGATGTGATAGAAGCCGCCGCCGTGAACCTGCCATTCCTCGCCATAGGCGCCGGGCGGAAGGTGCGGCCGCTTCACTAGGCCGAGGTCGAGCGCAATGAAATAAAAGGACGAGCCGATCCACGCAATCGCGGTAATGACGTGAAACCAGCGGGCCGCAAAAGCCAACCATTCCCACGCTATGGCATATTCATACATAGAGTTCCCCTGTTCTTCCCTCGACTCGTCACTTTGCAGAAAGACGCGCCCGGAGGAAAGAGGATTGCGGTTACTCGGAGCTATTGCCGAGAATAACGTAGAGCCGATCACGGTAACGAACTTTTGAAAAGGCGGCGTGCGATCCGTCCGCGCACGCTCGAGGCTCGAAACCTGCCGGTAGAGCCAGGTGGTTCCCTTCATGTTCGTTGAGGAGATCAAGGTTTGCGGGAGCGACCTACCCGGAGCATGTCGACGTGGGAGCCGGTGATTGACAGCACCGCCCAACTGCCTTCGTCGCCCTTGTAACCGATCGTGTCGAGTGTCTCGTTGACCTGTCCCGGCCCTCGAACGCGAAGAAAATCCGATCCTGATAAGGCTGCAATACATAAACCATATCAACGCCGTTTTCCGGGCTGCTCACCTTGCGGACCTCGCCGACGTCGATCGCCATCAGATCCTCTACCTGAAGCCTGCGCTCCTGGGCATGCAGCGCGAGCGGCATCGAGACAAAGCATACTAGGCCAACATGTCGACGTTTTTTCATTGGATGCTCTCTGTGCCGGCGACGCTCGGCACTCTAGAGACCGCTTGCCGGCTGTCGAGAGGTGGGCGCGCGAAATGGTACGGCGCCCCCGAACAAAGGGGGCTGTCAGCGCCGCTGTGCAGCATGGAAAGTGGCTTGAAATGTCACGTTTCGATTACAATTTCATTTTGAGGCCGTCGGGCTGAGGTGGAAACCGCTTCGTCCCGGCGGCGCTTTCATCAACGGAGATGATGCCCATGCGCAGCATTCTTGTGTGTGTGATGATTGCATTCGCATCCTGTGCTTACGCGCATGATGCGCCGTCGGGCTGGAGCTATGAGCCGTTCTGTTGCAATGGTGACAGCGAGACCGGCGACTGCCAGATGATCCCACCAAAGAGCGTAGCGATCACGCCGCACGGCTATCGAGTGACGCTGCTGCCGGGGGATCACCGGCTTGTCACGCATGCGCATGTGTTCCTTCTTCCCATGGGCAAAGCGATGCGTTCGGGCGATGGCGACTACCATCTCTGCCTGTTCCCGAACGAGGATACGCCGCGCTGTTTCTACGCGCCACAGATGGGCTATTAGCTGCCGTCGATCCCGGCGGCGTTCATTTCCGCAAGAATCCAATTTCGGAATGCCTTGATCTTAGGGACGTTGCGACGGTTCTCCGGATAGGCGAGCCAATAGCCTCGGCCATCGGTGCATTGCAGTTCGAATGGGCGGATCAGCTTCCCGCTTGCAAGCTCTTCCGGATAGAAGTCGGGCGTCAGGATCGCGACACCCTGGCCGGCGACGGCAGCCGCGGCCTCATAGGCCTGGGCGCCGTAGAAGCTTGTGCTTCGCTTCTCGAGGCTGGGAATCGGTACACCAGCTGCGTCCAGCCATTGGTGCCACCAAGGATCAGTGGGATCGAAAATCCGAAGCTTCAATAGGTCGGCGGGCTCATGAATGCCGCCAATGCTTTCCGCGAGTGCCGGGCTCAGCATAGGCGTGAAGTAGACGTCCATCAGTTTGTCCGCCCGCAGGCCGGGCCACTCGCCCCTGCCTGAGCGTATGCCGACATCGACCGCTTCGCGGCCGAAATCGACCAGCGAATCCGACGTGCTGAGCCGTACGGCGATATTCGGATTGGCGAGCTGAAAATTGCCGAGCTTACGCGCAAGCCATTGGGACGCGAATGTCGCCAGGCAGGTGATCTGTAGCGTTACCTCCGTTTCGCCGCGTGCCTCGGCCATCGCGAGTTGCAGCATTTCGAAGGCTTCTGTGACCTGTGGAGCCAGCCGTTCTCCAGTCTCGGTCAGACTGATGTGACGTGGACGACGCAGGAACAGCGGCTCGCCGACATTCTCCTCCAGAAGCTTTATCTGGTAGCTCACGGCAGTCTGAGTCATGCCGAGTTCTTCGCCCGCGCGCGTAAAACTGCCGAGCCGCGCGACCGCCTCGAAGACCCGCAGGGCGTTCAACGGAAATTGCTTCGACAGCTTCATGGATAAGTTCTCTTTATGTGTTCCGACGATTGTTCGATTGGAATTGCAGCATTTATTGGCACAATCTGCAACTCAACGGATCAGATTATTGAGGTGAAGTTATGGATTGCGCCGTTATCGAACAAGAGAGCCATGCAAGGGCTGCCGGGACTTCCAGTTGGCTCTCCGGCTTTGGCCGAAGGCTGCTGCGCCGGCTTTCGGAATGGGACAGGCTGGAGCTCGAGGGTATGCCGGATCGCGTGAAGCGCGACCTTGGTTTCATGGATGGACGCGAGCCGCGCTACGACAGGGAGTTCTAGCGGTAGGGCCCGGGATGGGAACGATGGCAGCACCGCGACGTGCTGCCCGTCATGTCAGGCCCTCTTCATCCGCTCGACGGCCATCAGCACCCGCTCGGGCGTTGCCGGTGCATCGAGCTTCGGGCAGACCTTGTAATTTGCGACGCTGGCGACAGCCATCGAAATGGCCTCGAGCACCGAAATCGCCAGCATGAAAGGCGGTTCGCCGACTGCCTTGGAGCGGCCGATCGTGTGCTCGGCATTCTCCGACCATTCGGCAAGCCGTACGTTGAAGACCTTCGGTCGGTCAGAGGCGAGCGGAATCTTGTAGGTTGATGGTGCGTGCGTGCGCAGCCGGCCCTTTTCATCCCACCACAATTCTTCCGTCGTCAACCAACCCATGCCCTGCACGAAGGCGCCCTCGACTTGTCCGATGTCGATCGCCGGGTTCAGAGAACGCCCGACGTCGTGCAGGATATCGGTGCGGTCGATGAGGTATTCGCCCGTCAGTGTATCAATCGATACCTCCGAGCAGGCTGCGCCATAGGAATAGTAGTAGAAGGGCGTGCCGCGGCCGGCGGCCCGATCCCAGTGGATCTTCGGGGTCTTGTAGAAACCGGCAGCCGAAAGCTGGACGCGGGCGAGGTATGCCTGCTTGACGAAATCCGCAAATGCGAACTCCTTGTCGCCAACGCGCACGCGGTTTGGCAGGAAGACGACGTCCGATGGAGGGACGCCCCACTTGTCGGCGGCAAAGGCGACTAGCCGTTCCTTGATCTGGCGCGCGGCATCGTAGGCGGCCATGCCGTTCAGGTCGGAACCCGAGGAGGCTGCCGTCGCCGAGGTGTTCGGCACCTTGCCTGTTGTCGTCGCCGTGATCTTCACATGCTCGATATCGACCTGGAAACTGTCGGCCAGCACCTGCGCGACCTTGGTGTAAAGACCCTGGCCCATCTCCGTGCCGCCGTGGTTCAGATGGATCGAGCCATCCTGATAGACATGCACGAGCGCGCCCGCCTGGTTGAAGGCGGTCATGGTGAAGGAGATGCCGAACTTCACCGGCGTCAGGGCAATGCCCTTGCGGATGTAGCGGCTATTGCGGTTGAACTCGATGATGGCGTTGCGGCGCGCCTGGTACTCAGCGCCTTCTTCCAGTTCGCCAACGATGCGTTCGAGGATGTTGTCTTCGACTTCCTGGTGGTAAGGCGTCAGTGTGCGGCCAGAGCCGGGCTGGCCGTAGAAATTCAGCTTGCGGATCTCCAGCGGGTCCTTTCCGATCGCATAGGCGATCTCTTCGATGAAGCGCTCGGCCCCGAGCATGCCCTGCGGTCCGCCGAAGCCGCGAAAGGCAGTGTTGGAGACTGTATGGGTCTTCAGCGGTTTCGAGCTTAGATGAACATGCGGATAGAAGTAGCTGGAATCCGCATGAAAAAGAGCGCGGTCCGTGACCGGGCCTGAAAGGTCGGAAGAAAAGCCGCAGCGCGCCGCATAGGTCGCGTCGACCGCGTAAATGCGGCCGTCATCATCGAAGCCGAGTTCGTAGTCGACAAGGAAGTCATGGCGCTTGCCGGTGGCCGTCATGTCCTCATCGCGATCAGGTCGGAACTTGATGGCACGCTTCAGTTTCTTGGCGGCGATCGCTGCCAGGGCCGCGAACTGGTTGCCCTGGGTTTCCTTGCCGCCGAAACCGCCGCCCATCCGGCGGACATTGACGGTGATGGCATTCGACGGAATATTCAGCACGTGACCGACGATATGCTGGATTTCGCTCGGATGCTGGGTGGACGACCAGATGACAACGTCGTCGTCCTCGCCGGGGATGGCCACGGCGATATGGCTTTCCAGATAAAAGTGCTCCTGGCCGCCGATCCGCATCTGGCCATTCAGCCGGCGCGGGGCATTTTCCATTTTCGCCTTCGCATCGCCGCGCTGCAGGGTCATTGGCGTGATGACGAGTGGGCTGCCGTTCTCGAGCGCACCGTCAATATCGCTCCAATGCGGCAGGTCGCGATACTCGATCTTCGCCTTGCGGGCGGCCCGCCGGGCAATCTCGCGCGTCTCGGCGATGACGGCGAAGATCGGCTGGTTGTGGAATTCGACCTTCTTCTCGGCGAGCAGCGGCTCGTCGTGGCTACCGTTGGAACTGACATCATTGACGCCGGGAACGTCCTTGCCAGTGAGAACCCAGACAACGCCGGGCGTCGCTTCGACCTCCGAGAGATCCATGCTGACGATTTCGGCGTGCGCCCGGTCGGACAGGCCGAGTGCGCCGTGCAACAGGCCGGCGGGCTCCGGAAGGTCGTCGATGTAGTCGGCCGATCCGGTCACATGCTTGTGCGCGGAATCGTGGCGCAAGGCATCGTGCATCGCGCCGTTGATGATGAATTTGGGATCGGCGAAAGTCGACTTGTCCATTATGCCACCTCCTCGAAGCGGTGGAGCTCAGCTGGTGCGCCGGATGTTTCCAGGAAGAAGCGCGTCAACAGGTTCTTCGTCGTCAACTGGCGATACTCGGCCGTTGCGCGCCAATCGCTCAGCGGTTGGAAGTCGGCGTCGAACTCTGCACGCACTTCTTCGATCGTTTGTTCGTTCCATGGCCGGCCCATAAGCGCATTCTCGACGTTGCGCGCACGCTTCGGCGTTGCGGCCATGCCGCCGAAGGCGATGCGGATGTCGTTAACGTCGCCTTCGCCGTCCAGCGTCAGATAGAAGGCGCCGAGAACCGCCGTGATGTCTTCATCGCGGCGCTTGGTGATCTTGTAGACCGCAAACTTGGTTTCTTCTGCCGGGTAGGGCACGAAAATGCTCTCGACGAATTCGCCGGGGCGCCGATCCTGCTTGCCGTAGTCGATGAAGAAATCTTCCAGCCGCAGCATGCGCGTTCCGGCCAGGGAGCGCAGCTTCACCGTCGCTCCAAGGGCAATCAACGGTGGTGGCATATCGCCGATCGGCGAACCATTCGCGATATTGCCACCGATAGTACCCATGTTGCGCACCTGATCGCCGCCGATGCGGTTGATGAGGCGGCCAAGCGTCGGAACCTTACCGGCGATAGTCTCGAAGGCGCGGCTGTAGGTGACACCCGCGCCGATCGTGAAGCCGCCGTCGCCAGCGGTGAGCGACTGCAGATCGGTCAGATGGTTGATGAAGACGACGGGGTCCAGGGCACGCATCTGCTTGGTTACCCAGAGGCCCACGTCGGTCGATCCGGCGACGATCGTGGCGTTCGGCTCTTCGGACAGCACACGGGCCAGCGCGTCCAGTGATCCGGGCAGAGTCAGTCGGCCCTCCGCCGTGGTGATCGTGACGGTCTCACTGTTTCGCATCGCCCAGAGGCGCGAGATGATCTCGGAGCGGGTTTTCTCCAGCGGATCAAAGAGCGCGCTCGGGCGGGTGTGGCTCACCTGCTCGGCCGCCTTCACGATCGGCTCATAGCCGGTGCAACGACAGAGATTGCCTTGCAGTGCCTTTTCGATGTCTGCGCGGCTCGGCTTGTCGTTGGAAAGCCAGAGGCCATACATCGACATGATGAAGCCCGGCGTGCAAAAGCCGCATTGCGATCCATGGCAATCGACCATCGCCTGCTGTACCGGATGAAGCGTGCCGTCCTTGGCGGCCACATGCTCGACAGTGACGACATGGGTGGCGTTCAGCGACCCCATGAAGCGAATGCAGGCGTTGACGGACTCATAGTGTAGCTTGCCGTCTATCAGCCGTCCGACAAGGACGGTGCAGGCGCCGCAATCGCCCTCCGCGCATCCTTCCTTCGTGCCGGTCAGCCGGCGCTTCAACCGGAGATAATCGAGAAGCGTCTCGGTCGGCCGGACATCGCCAAGCGTGATGTCCTCGCCATTCAGGATGAAGCGGATGCTGTCGTTCATATTGTTCCCTGGTTTTTATCTTTGTTTTGAATGGTTATGCCGCGGTCCAGCCTCCGTCAATCGAGATGTGGGTCCCGGTCACTTGCCGAGCCTCGTCGCTTGCGAGGTAGAGAGCGAGCGCGCCAATCTCTTCGGCCTTGACGAATTCATGCGTTGGTTGCGCCTTTAGGATCACCTCGGTCTTGACCTGTTCCTCGGTGATGCCGCGCGCCTTGGCCGTATCCGGGATCTGCTTCTCGACGAGGGGCGTCAGCACGTAGCCTGGGCAAATCGCGTTCACGGTTATGCCGAATTCGGCAAGTTCGAGCGCGGCGGTCTTCGTCAGGCCCAATATACCATGCTTTGCAGCGACATAGGCGGATTTGAAGGGTGAGGCGACCAACCCGTGCGCGGAGGCGATGTTGATGACGCGGCCTAGCTTCTTTGCCTTCATCAACGGAATCGCCGCCCGCATCGTGTGAAACGAGCTGGACAAATTGATGGCTATGATCTGGTCCCACTTTTCGATCGGGAAGTCTTCGATCTTCTCGACATGCTGAATGCCGGCGTTGTTGACCAGCACATCCACACTGCCGAAGGTCTTGGCGGCCGTTTCGATCAGATCCGCGATTTCGGTCGGCTTTGTCATGTCTGCCGGATGGTAGATCGCCTTTGCCTCCGAGACTGATTCAAGCGTCTCGACTATCGCCTTGATTTCCTCGGGCTTTCCGAAGCCGTTGATGACGACGTTGTCGCCCTTGCCGGCAAAGGCTGTCGCGATCGCAAGCCCGATGCCGCTGGTGGATCCGGTGACGACGACTGTTCTGGCCATGCGCTTCTCCTCAGGGTGTTTTGCGACGCAATAGAGCTGAGGTTATGCGCAAAGCATCTCTGCTGGCAATTGCGGTCAAGGCAAAACTCCTGTGTCGAAGCGATGGCGGGTTCTTTCCTCAATCGCCCTCCTGTCCTATTGATTTCTCCCGACAATCACGATCAGCGGGAGGGCTGGCATGAGCGGGTATGTTCTGGCAATCGATCAGGGGACGACGTCGACACGGGCGATCGTCTTCGACGGCGAGATGAAGATCGCCGGTGCGGGCCAGAAGGAGTTCCGCCAGATCTATCCGCGATCCGGTTGGGTCGAGCACGATCCAGAGGAAATCTGGGATTCCGTCATCTCGACGATCAAGATGGCGATCCGTGAGGCCAGGATCACGGCAAAGGACATTGCGGCGCTTGGCATTACCAACCAGCGCGAGACGGTTGTGGTCTGGGAACGCGAGAGCGGCAAGCCGATCCACAACGCGATCGTCTGGCAGGATCGCCGCACCGCAAGCTATTGCGACAAGCTGAAGAGACAGGATCTCGAAAAGACTTTTACGAAGAAAACCGGCCTTCTCCTCGATCCGTATTTCTCCGGCACCAAGCTTTCGTGGCTGCTCGCGAACGTCAAGGGCGCACGGGCACGCGCCGCCAAGGGCGAATTGTGCTTCGGCACCGTCGATACGTTCCTGATCTGGCGGTTGACCGGCGGCAAGGTGTTCGCGACCGATGCGACGAACGCCTCTCGCACGCTGATGTACAACATTGCCGACAACACGTGGGACAGGGATCTCCTCGACATCCTGCGCGTTCCGGTAGCCATGCTGCCCGAGGTAAAGGACTGCGCCGACGATTTCGGCACGACCGAGAAAGCAATCATCGGAGCGGAGATCCCGATCCTCGGCGTCGCCGGGGATCAGCATGCCGCGACCATCGGGCAGGCCTGCTTCGAGCCGGGCATGATGAAGTCGACCTACGGCACCGGCTGCTTCGCTCTGCTCAACACCGGCAGCGACATGGTTCGCTCGAAGAACCGGCTGTTGACGACGATCGGCTATCGGCTGAATGGCGAGACCACCTACGCGCTCGAAGGCTCGATCTTCATCGCGGGAGCCGCGGTGCAGTGGCTTCGCGACGGGCTTGGCATCATCGATACCGCCTCGCGCACCGGCGAGCTGGCCGATGCCGCGGATCCGACGCAAGAGGTCTACCTGGTTCCCGCCTTCACCGGCCTCGGCGCGCCGCATTGGGATGCCAACGCCCGTGGGGCGATCTTTGGCCTGACGCGCAACAGTGGGCCGAAGGAATTCGCTCGGGCCGCGCTCGAGGCGGTCTGCTACCAGTCCCGCGATCTGCTCGATGCCATGCACAAGGATTGGAAGGGCGGCGTGGAGAGCACCGTCCTTCGTGTCGATGGCGGCATGGTTGCCTCCGACTGGACGATGCAGCGGCTTGCGGACATTCTCGACGCGCCTGTCGATCGGCCGGTCATCCTCGAAACCACGGCGCTTGGCGCTGCCTGGCTTGCCGGCAGCAAGGCCGGTGTCTGGCCGGACCGCGTTGGGTTTGCCAAGAGTTGGAAACGCGACCGCCGTTTCGAACCAAGCTTGGACGAGAAGACGCGTGCGGCGAAGCTGAAGGGATGGCGGAGTGCCATCAAACGCACGCTTGCCGACGTCTGACGAGCGTGGTCCCGTTCGCTGAGGGTGCAGGTAGGTCGGCTATTCCTCGATCTCGCCAGCGGCTCGGCTCATGCGATGCTCGAGAAAAGTCAAACGGTTCTCCTTGATGGCTTGCAGGGCGGACATGTCGCTGCCCGCTATCTTCAGGTGTGGCAGATGCTCTCGGTAAACGAGTTCGAATATTGCGGCACGCGTGCCTGGATCGACAGGGTTGGCCTCGTAGACGGGTAGGTCCGCGTGGATCGAGGGGCGGCCCGTGGCCTGTTCGATGCGCGTGGAATAGACTGGCTTGCCTTTGATCCGCGTTGTCGTTGCCGACATGTCGGCGCAGATTTCAAGCGCCTGCAGGATCGTAAACCTCTCCTGTCTTGTGGGCAGAACAAACCGGTGCATGATGTCCATCGAGCGGCCACTGTCGCTCAGGTTGGCGATGATGGCGAGATCGCCGAGACGGATCATGATGGTTTGCGTTTCGTGCACGGTGACGAAGTCGAAGTCCTCACGATAGCGATCGTCGTCAATCGCGAGGATGACGATCGAGCCCAACACCTCTGGCGCGATATGCGCGCCGGTGTAGGGGGATCTGGCGAGGCAATGAATGTGATGCAGCGTCGCCCAGTCGGTGTTCTTGTCTTGCATCACCGCTTCCACGCGGTGATCGGGGTTGATCGGGATGGCGCCGTCCTTGATCAGGAACTTCAGGAAGATCCAGGAAAGCCAGGCAAACAGCAGGCGTTGTGTGTCACCGTCGAGATGGCGCAGAAGTTTCGAGTGTCCGCCTTCCATTAATCGCCGCACCGGTTGTTCAAGCTTTCTTCCGAGCATCGAATTGCAGTCCTTGCAGCAGGGGATCGTGTGGCGACCGTATCGGCGACCATGGTATTCGTGCGGCAGGCTGACCTCCTTGTCGTAGAGGTCGTACTTCCGCAGGATCCACTTGGGCAGGACGTGTTCCCGGTTGACCACTTTACTGTCGAGGGGTTCGCAGCAGATCAGGCACCGTGTCTTTTTGCTGACGAGGTCAATGAAGGTGTCGGTATCGATGTAGACCTTGGGGTCATTCAAATACGGTGAAGGCGTCATGTCCTTGTCTCCCGTCGGATCGATGAGGATAATATGCACCGAGTTTCCCGTCAGGTCGCGCGAAACTGCGGCGTGTTCGGACTTGCCTGTTTCAGTCACGGAGG
This sequence comes from Rhizobium sp. IBUN, assembly GCF_000510625.1. Taxonomy (NCBI): domain Bacteria; kingdom Pseudomonadati; phylum Pseudomonadota; class Alphaproteobacteria; order Hyphomicrobiales; family Rhizobiaceae; genus Rhizobium; species Rhizobium sp. IBUN. The sequence continues at coordinate 81,824 of NZ_AZNV01000017.1, read as the reverse complement.
AGTTGGCATGGTTGCGGTCACGGTGGAGCTGCGGAATGTCGAGGGTACGCAAGCGGCGATGGGGTGGGCCGGTCCGCACACCATCATTGTCGATCGTCCGGAGGGGAAGGCCGGTGGGCAGGGGCTCGGCTTCAACGGCGCACAGCTTTTGGCGCTGGCGCTCGGCGGGTGCTTCTGCAACGACCTGCGCTATGTCGCCGAAGAGATGGGCGTCTTGCTTGGCAGGATTGCGGTCTCGGTAGTCCTGGAGCTCGAGGGGAGCCCGCTGCTCGCCAAATCGGCCAAGATGACCGTTCTCTGCGAAAAGCAGGATGGCGACGGCGCCGAACGTGTGATCGAACGGGCGAAGGAGGTCTGCATGGTCGCCAATTCGCTGGGGCGTGGGGTTGCAGTTTCGATTGAGCATGCCGCCTAGTCTAGGCCCTATAGCCGGAACTGAAGCGGGCACGACGGGCACTGACGGGTTGAGATGACCGCCAGCAAAGGCTATGAGCTGCCGACCGCAAGCGGCTTCCGCAAACCAACAAGGGCGCATCCTGCATGACTCCAGAGTTCCTCGTCACTCATTCCGGTGGCTTCCATGCGGATGAGGTGCTGTCGAGCGTCATCCTCACCCGGCTCTTCCCGCAGGCTCGAGTGATCCGCAGCAGGGCGCCGGAGTGGATCAAGCCGGGCGCCGACCGCATCATCTATGACGTCGGCGGCGCGTATGATGCCTCTCAGCGTATCTTCGACCACCATCAGCGTGGCGCACCGCTGCGTGACGATGGGCAGCCCTACAGTTCGTTCGGCCTGGTCTGGAAGCACTACGGCCACGACTATCTTGTTGTCACCGGCATTCCAGAGGCTCACGTCGCGGCCTTGCATGCCTCGTTCGACCTCTCCTTCGTGCTGCCGGTCGATCTGACTGACAATGGTGCGCTCAGCCCGTCCGGACCGCTGGCCGGGCTGACGCTACCGACCTTGCTGGAAACCTTGAAGCCGGTGTTCGACGAAACGGACGCGAATGCCGATGATCGCAGATTTCAGGATGCCGTTGCCATCGCCCGCAGTTTCGTCGAGGCGAAGATCGCTCAAAGCGCCGCCAAACTGCGGGCAGAGACGCTCGTGCTTCAGGCGATAGAGCGTACGGGGCAGGGGCGCGTGCTCGAACTTCCGATGGGAATGCCTTTCCGTCCCGCGATCGTCAAGGCGGGCGCCGATCACCTGCTCTTTGTCGTTCATCCGCGAGAAAGGGATTGGTGCGTCACCGGCATTCGCCGCGGGGACGAGGGGTTCGAACTTCGTGCGGATCTGCCTGCTGCCTGGGCCGGCCTGACCAATCACGATCTGGAGGCCGTTTGCGGCGTCGATGGCGCAACCTTCTGCCACAACGGCCGATTCGTCGCTGCAGCCAAGACACGCGAGGCCGCGTTAGCGATGGCCGAGCTGGCCGTGCAGGAGGCCATCAACGTCGGATCAGGCTGACTAGATGGAGAGGAGATAGCTGGCGCTCGTCAGGCCCGACCGTTTTAGCAAGAAAGGCTGCGACCGCAGACGTCGTCCGTTTGCCGCATTCGGCACGCCGGCCCCTGCCGTCAGGGCGGCGGCATCTCCTTTTGCGCGCTGCAATTTTTTGCTGCGTTCTGTCGGATGTCACGCTACTCCTTCGTCATTCAGGAAGAGGAGTAAGACATGCTTTATGCAATCCTTTGTTACGCCAATGAAGAAACGGTGTTCTCCTGGACCAAGGAGGAGGAAGACGCCGTGATGGCGAAGCTTTATGCGGTTCAGGCACCTTTGGCCGAGCGCGGCAAGCTTGGTCCTGTCGGCCGGCTGATGCCGACGACAGCGGCGACCACCGTGCGCAAGGGCAAGGAGGAACCGCTCGTTCTCGATGGCCCCTTCGCGGAAACGAAGGAAGCACTCCTCGGTTTTTACGTGGTTGATTTCGACACTCTGGAGGAAGCCGTTGCGTTTTCCAAGGAGCTCTCCACGGTCAACCCGGGTTCTACCTCTTACGAAATTCGGCCGTTCTACGTGTTCCGACCGGGAGTTTCTTCGGCATGACAGACATTGCCTGGATCGACGTGACGCTTGCTTCGGCCCGACCGAAAGCGCTTGGTGCGCTGCTCAGATACTTCCGCGATCTCGATATCGCGGAGGAGGCCTTCCAGGAGGCCTGTTTGCGCGCCATCCGTACCTGGCCGGACAAGGGGCCGCCGCGCGATCCGACGGCATGGCTGATCTTCGTCGGCCGCAACAGTGGCATCGACGCCGTGCGCAAGCGTTCGAAGACGCAGGCACTTCCTGATGAAGAACTGATCTCCGATACCAGCGATGCTGAGAGCGATATTGCCGAACGGCTTGATGATTCCAACTATCGCGACGATATCCTGCGGCTGCTCTTCATCTGCTGCCACCCGGATCTGCCGGCGACGCAACAGATCGCATTGGCGCTGCGCATCGTCTCGGGCCTGTCAGTACAGCAGATCGCGCGTGCCTTTCTTGTTGGCGAAAGCGCGATGGAGCAGCGGATCACGCGGGCCAAGGCTCGCGTTGCCAAGGCCGGTGTACCCTTCGAGACGCCGGACGCGCAGGAGCGGGCCGAGCGGCTCTCGATCGTCAGCACAATGATCTACCTGATCTTTAACGAGGGCTACAGCCAGGCGGATCCGAAGCACGACGCCTGTGCGTTCAGCGACGAGGCGATCCGGCTCGCGCGGCTCCTGCTGCGCATCTTCCCCGGCGAGCCTGAACTGATGGGTCTGCTCGCATTGATGCTCCTGCAGATCTCGCGGCGCCAGGCCCGTTTCAACGGTGAGGACGATATCGTGCTGCTCGAGGATCAGGATCGTTCGCTGTGGAACCGCGAGCTGATCAACGAGGCGCTGGCGCTGCTCGACAAGGCGATCCGCCATCGCCAACCGGGGCCTTACCAGCTGCAGGCGGCGATCGCTGCCCTGCATTCGCGGGCCAGGCGCGCCGAGGATACGGACTGGGAAGAGATCGAGCTGCTTTATCGCGCGCTGGAGCGTGTTCAACCGTCGCCGGTCATTACGCTCAACCGCGCCGTCGCCGTCTCCAAACTCAAAGGGCCGGACGTGGCGCTGGCACTCGTCGAAACGCTTGGCGAGAAGCTCGATGGCTACTTCTACTATCACGGCCTGCGTGGCGGTCTGCTGAAGCAGATCGGTCGTGCCCGCGAGGCGCACGAGGCCTTCGATCGCGCCATAGCACTTGCTCATTCGGCAGCGGAAGCCGCGCATATCCGCCAGCAGATCGACAGCCTCGCCCATGGGGCCGCGCAGCCGATCGCCAAATAATTCCAGAAATAATTGCGCCGGGTTGTCGGAACCGGAAAACCTCCCACGTCCTTGTAACAACCTGATCGAAAACAGGTTTCACTCAATAGGAGGAATGCCGAGATGACCGCAGAAGCCCAACACGAACTGGTTCTCGTCCGGGAATTCGACGCTCCGCGCGAGAAGATCTTCAAGGCCTGGACCGATCCTGTCCTGATGAAGGAATGGTTCGTACCACGTCCCTGGACCCTTGCTGATGTGAAAGTCGATGCACGGCCGGGCGGCTCGAACCTCATCGTCATGCGCAGCCCCGAGGGCCAGGAATTTCCGAACCGCGGTGTCTATCTGGAGATCGTCGAAAACGAGAAGATCGTCTTCACCGATGCGTTCACCAGCGCCTGGGTGCCATCCGAAAAGCCGTTCTTCGTCGGCATCATCCTGCTCGAAGACCTCGGAAACGGCCGGACGAAATATACCGCGAAGGCGCGGCACTGGACTGCGGCCGACAAGGAACAGCACGAGCAGATGGGCTTCCACGAAGGCTGGGGCAAATGCGCCGACCAGCTCGCCGAGCTGCTGCCCAGGATCTGAGACTAGAATCGAAACAGGGGGATAGAGGCATGTCTGCAATTGTTGATTCAACTGCCGGGCTTCCGCGCTGGCAGACCGTCACCGGCACTGTCATGAGCGGGCTGATCGTGGCCTTCCTGGTGTTCGACGGCGCGATCAAGCTGGTGCCGATCGTGCCGGTCACGGAGACTATGACGGCGCTCGGTTATTCGGGCGACCCGATGCTTGCTCGCGGCCTCGGTTCCCTGACGCTGTTGTGCGCGCTGCTCTATGCAATTCCGCGGACGTCGGTGCTCGGCGCAATCCTACTCACCGGTCTGCTCGGAGGCGCGATAGCGACGCATCTGCGTGTCGGGAGCCCGGTCTTTTCCCATCTGCTGTTCGGCGGCTATCTCGGGCTCATTGCATGGGGTGGCCTTTATCTCAGATACGAAGCCGTTCGGAAAATGATTCCATTCAGGCGCTGAAACCGTTGATTTCAGAATCAAAGTTCCGCCGCGATCCCAGGTCGCGGCGGTACTGCTTATCGATATTTTTCGAACGATCGGTTCCAGAATTTATGTTTGCCCTGAGGCCGCTCAGTCCTTATCTCCATCAGTAGATACAACGGGATGCGAGCGATGGAACTGGGCCTCTACACCTTTGCCGACGTGAACCCGAACCCGAGCCGAAGCAAGGGTGAGGAAGGGGCCGAGCGGCTGAAGCATCTGATCGATGAAATCGAACTCGCGGACCACGTGGGGCTCGACGTATTCGGATTGGGCGAGCACCACCGGCCCGATTATGCGGCCTCGGCTCCGGCAGTCGCTCTCGCGGCCGCTGCGATGAAAACGAAGAACATCAGGCTGACCAGCGCAGTGACCGTGCTGAGTTCAGACGATCCGGTTCGGGTCTTCCAGCAGTTCGCAACACTCGACCTGCTTTCGAACGGGCGTGCCGAGATCATGGCCGGACGAGGCTCGTTCATCGAGTCCTTCCCGCTGTTCGGCTACAATCTCGAGGACTACGACCAACTGTTCGAGGAAAGGCTCGACCTGCTGATGGCCCTCCGCGACGAGGAAGTGGTCACCTGGTCGGGTGAATTGCGTGCGCCGATCAATGGGCGTGGCGTTTACCCGCGGCCGCTGCAGGACCCCTTGCCCTTGTGGATCGCCGTTGGTGGCACGCCGCAATCGGTTGCGCGCGCGGGCGCGATGGGCTTGCCAGTGGCACTGGCGATCATCGGCGGCGAGCTGCGCCGTTTCGCGCCGCTGTTCGACCTCTATCGCGAGGCGGCTCGCCGAGCCGGGCAGGAGGCATCGAAGCTCAAGACCAGCATCAACGTGCACGGCTTCATCGCCGATACGACGGACGCTGCTGCCGATCAGTTCTACGGCCCGCAGGCCGAGGTCATGAACCGAATTGGCCGCGAGCGCGGCTGGGGGCCGACGAACAGGGCGCATTTCGACATGTCCCGCGGACCTAGCGGCGCGCTCTTCGTGGGCGATCCGGAATTGGTCGCGGAGAAGATCATCGCGCACCATCGGTTGTTCAAGAACGACCGTTTCCTGCTGCAGATGGCGATCGGCTTGATGCCCCACGACCAGATCATGCGCGGGATCGAACTCTACGGCACGAAAGTCGCGCCGCTCGTCAGAAAGGCATTGACTGAAAGCGACGAAGAGGCGAAAGCCACCGCCTGAAGCTGGAGCATGATGCCGTAAAGGATGAATTGGATTCTGAACGCCGTCGTGCTCTCATCGTGATCGAGAGCCGGCCGACCGGCCGAAGAAGGCCGGGTAGACATTCATGATCATTGAAAGCGAAGACGAACTCCTCAAGCTAAAGGAAATCGGGCGAATCTGCGCCAATGCCCTGCAAGTGATGAGCGCATCGCTTGAACCGGGTATCACGACCCTGGAGCTCGATCAGATCGGCCGCAAAGTGTTGGAAGATGCCGGTGCGCGTTCTGCGCCCGAACTTTGCTACCAGTTTCCCGGTGCGACCTGCATCAGCGTCAATGAGGAAATCGCCCACGGCATTCCAGGCCCGCGCGTCATTCGCCCGGGGGATCTGGTCAATATCGATGTCTCAGCGGAGAAGGACGGATTCTTTTCCGACACCGGCGCGTCGTTCAGTGTTCCGCCGCACAGGTCCAAGATCGAAAAGCTCTGCCGCGACGGCAAAAGGGCGCTGTGGGTTGGGCTTAACCAGGTGAAACCCGGCGAGCCGCTCGCCAAGATCGGGCAGGCTGTCGGCGCCTTCGCCCTGAAGAATCGCTATACGCTTGTTGCCAATCTGGCGAGCCACGGGATCGGCCGTTCGCTGCACGAGGAGCCGGCCGAGCTCTCGACCTGGCCGGATCCGTCCGAGAAGCGAATGATCACGGAAGGCCTCGTCTTCACGGTCGAGCCGTTCCTCTCGCTCGGCGCAACATGGGCGGAAGGCGGCGACGACGCCTGGACGCTCTACGCGGACCCGGAGGCCCCGACCGTGCAATACGAGCACACGGTCGTCGCCACGCGAAATGGCCCGCTGATCCTGACGCTGCCGGAAGGCGGCGCCTGAGGCCTCACTCGCCCGAACGTCCGCCGGCAAGAATTTCGCCGGCCGCGCGCTCCAGAATGCCGGCGATGCGCTTGGCCTCGTCCTTCGACCAGGGAAAGCGGAGCCGGAGGGCCGATTTCAGCAGCATTCGTGCAGCTGCGACTTCGCTTTTGTCTTCCGGAAATGCGTCCTCGTCCCGATCGCCATTGCGGCTTTCTGGGTCGAAAATCTTGCGCACATGCGCCATCTTCGCGCCGATTTTCTCCAGCTTTCCGAGCGTCATGTCGATCATCGACTGGTTCTCCTCGACGAGCCTGCGGCCGCTCTGCGTGATGCGGTAGAGCTTCTTGGTGCCTTCGCTCTCCACGTCGGCAAGGCCGGTTTCTTCCAGGTAGGTTAGCGCCGGATAGATTACGCCGGGGCTTGGAACATAGAAGCCGCCCGAACGCTCTTCCAAGAGCTTGATCAACTCGTAGCCGTGGCGGGGCTGCTCCACCAGCAGGGCCAGGATCACCAGTTGCAGGTCGCCTGATGCGAATTTCCGCCCCATGCGAAAACCGCCACCACCCATCATTCCGCCTCTAAAACCTCTCATAGGTCACTCCTTAGATATATCTTTCACTATGTCGTAAAACATATATCGTAAGATGGTCGCTTTCAAGGGCTGGCTTTATGATTTCGTGAGATTGATCAATCGATCAGAAATTCTTGATTGTCGGCGCCGTGCTGCAGCGCGATAAACACGCCATGTTGGCACGCAATGAAACTTTCCCCGAAAACTTGTTTCGAACTGGCCTTGCAGGCGCCATCGCCATGGCCGCCGCGATGGGCTTTGGACGCTTTTCCTACACGCCGATCCTGCCGAGCATGATCAGCGGCGTGCCGCTCTCGGCTGCCGATGCCGGCTTCATCGCCTCTGCGAACTTCGTCGGCTATCTGGTGGGCGCTGTTCTCGCCGCCTACGGGTGGGCAACAGGATGTGAGCGCAAGGTCGCACTCCTTGCGCTAGCGGCGACAGCATTGCTTCTTGCTGCCATGGCCACGACGACATCCGTCATGGTCTTTGCAGTCATCCGCTTCCTGGCGGGTGTTGCGAGTGCCTTTGCTCTCGTATTCAGTTCGCAGATCGTACTTAGCCACGGAGCCATGGCCGGTAACGACCATGTGCAGGCAGCCCATTTCGGCGGCCCGGGTGCCGGCATCGCGCTTTCATCGGTGATGGTGCTGCTGGTCGGGTTGTTCTTTGATGGAAGCAGCGACGCCTGGCGGGCGTCCTGGGTTGGAGGCGCGATCTATTCGGCTCTCAGCCTGCTGGCAGTCTGGTGGCTGCTGCCGTCGGGCCCGGCTGCCGCGGCACAGACCGGCAAGGAACCGCGGATCGCTTGGAGCCTGCCGATGCTGCTTGTCACGGCGTCCTATGGCCTGTTCGGGTTCGGCTATGTGATTACAGGCACATTTCTGGTGACGATCGCGCGCATGGATGCCGCCGGGCCGATGGTTGAGTTTCTCTGCTGGTTCATCGCCGGCCTGACAGCTTCGGTCGCGCTTTTTGCATGGAAGCCGTTCGTCCGTCCGCTAGGATTGGGCTGGGTCTACGTGGCGGCGCTGCTTATCGAGGCGGTCGGTGTGTTGGCGACTGTTCTACTGCCGCACTCTGTTGCGCCGCTGATTGGGGGAGCGTTGTTTGGAGCGACCTTCCTCGCGATCACCGCCTATGGCCTGCAGATCGGCCGTAAACTTTCGCCGGCCAGCCCGCGCCGGATATTGGCGACGATGACGGCAGCATTCGGAGTCGGGCAGATTGTGGGCCCCATTGTTGCTGGCTGGATGGCAGAGCGAACCGGCAGCTTTACGACGCCGACTTACGCTGCCGCGGCGGCGCTGCTGGTGTGCGCAATGCTGGTGATGCCGGTCGCCAAAAAGCTGTCATAGCGCGTTACAAGTGCGTAACAATGGGGTGAGGCCATTGCCGCTCTTTGCGAACTGCCGTAGTTTTCGCCGCAATCTGTCTGTTTAGAGACACCGAAGACTCCAGTTCAGGAAAGCAAGCTCTCCCGTGTTCGTATCGTATTTCCCCAGGCCCAGGCTTTTCTTCATCTCAGCTGTTGCTTGGGCACTTCTGGCCGTTCTCTTTTGGTATTTCGTGGGTTCCGGCCTCGGCTCGGTGATCGGCCTCCCGCCGCTGGCTCCAGGGGCGGAGGCTCCAATCGGTGTTTCGGTCTTCTGGTCGGCTCCGTTCCTGTGGTTCTACATCTATTATGCTTTGGCCGTGGCGCTCTTCGCCGCCTTCTGGTTTACCTACAGCCCGCATCGCTGGCAGATGTGGTCGGTGCTCGGCTCGGCACTGATCATCTTCAACACCTACTTTTCGGTTCAGGTGAGCGTCGCCATCAATGCGTGGTATGGACCGTTCTATGACCTGATCCAGCAGGCGCTCGCAAAGACGGCGCCGGTGACCGCAATGCAACTCTACCTCGGCATGTTGGGCTTTGCCGGCATCGCCTTCGTGGCGATCACCGTCGGCGTGCTCAACCTCTTCTTCGTCAGCCATTGGATCTTCCGCTGGCGCACGGCGATGAACGAATACTACATGGCACACTGGCCGAAGCTCAGGCACATCGAGGGCGCCTCGCAGCGTGTCCAGGAAGACACGATGCGCTTTTCCTCCACGGTCGAAAGCCTTGGCGTCAGCCTCGTCAGCTCGGTCATGACGCTGATCGCCTTTCTGCCGGTGCTATTCAAGATCGGCGCTAATATCACCGAGTTGCCGCTGATCGGCGAGGTGCCGCACGCGCTCGTCTGGGCCGCAATCTTCTGGTCGATCTTCGGAACAGTCTTCCTCGGATTGGTCGGCATCAAGCTGCCGGGCCTCGAGTTCCGCAACCAGCGCGTCGAAGCCTCTTACCGCAAGGAACTCGTCTACGGCGAAGACCATGCCGACCGCGCGACGCCGCCGACTGTCGCCGAGCTTTTCGCCAATGTGCGCCGCAACTATTTCCGGCTCTATTTCCACTACATGTATTTCAACGTCGCCCGCATCTTCTATCTGCAGGCGGATAACCTCTTCAGCCTGATCGTCCTCGTGCCGTCGATCGTCGCCGGCAAGCTGACGCTCGGCTTGATGACGCAGATCAACAACGTCTTCGACCAGGTGCGCGGCTCGTTCCAGTATCTCGTCAATTCCTGGACGACCATCGTCGAGCTGTTGTCGATCTACAAGCGCCTTCGCACCTTCGAATCCGCGATCGAAGGTGAGCCGCTGCCGGATATCGACCAACGCTATCTGGAGCGCGAGGCTGGCATCGTTCACGCCGACGGCTAGAGTCGTCGGCTGTGAGGCCCTCTTAGGCGAACCGCATCGCTGTTCTCGCGCGAGCCTTTGCGGCCACTTCTTCACGGTCACGAGGAGGCTGGGAAGTCTCCAGTGAATCAAGCAACTCGTGGGCGCATTTCGCGATCGAATTGACCGCACGTTCGAACGCCGCCTCATTGCGTTTCGATGGTTTGGTCGTTCCGCTCAGCTTCCGCACGAACTGAAGCGCCGCATCATGGATCTCCTCGTCCGTTGCTGGCGGATCGAAATTGAAGAGGGGTTTGATATTCCGGCACATGACTAGCTCCCGGTCGTCTTCTCTCCGCCACTACGAGGAGGGTGGCGTAGGACAGAAGGTAGTCGCGTAAGCGCTAATTGCAAACGGACCAGATGGCCGCGCCGGCAAAAGGCGGAAGGGATGGCAATGCCTGCTTAAAGACCCGATGTTTGCGTCTGGTCCTGCAGCTTACCCCGCGCTTCGATCATCGGGATCGCCTCCGAATAGCTGACGCAGGCTACGTCCGCGCGACGGCAGACATCGCTGACCAGCCGGTCGAGCGCGCGCCAATAGGCGCCGCCGTTCATCTCGACGAAGTGAAAGCCCAGCTGCAGCGGGATGCGGCTGCCTGAATACTGCTTGTCGAAGGCTTCCTTGAAGGCGGCATAGGAGCGGTCTTCGAATGCCTTCGAATCGGCCTTGTCTTCCTCGCCGTTGGAGTGGCGAACGAAGAGGTTGTAGTCCATGCCGATGATCGGTTTTTCGCGCGGGCCCTCGGGGATCAGTGGCAGGCCGAAGCGGATGATGCCGTTTTCCTCGACCGGCAGGGTCGGCCCCTTGGTCACCAGGCTGGCGTCATAGGTGAAACCGGCCTTCCTTTCCGCGGCGATCATATCGGCGCCCGGCGTTGCCGAGAGATAGGGCGCGCGGAAGCCGTGGATGCCATGGTCGACCAGATCCTGCCAGCCCTTGGGTTCTTCGAGGTCGACGCTCTTCCAGGCATTCTTCAAGGTGGCGTGGAAGGTGGCGAACTCCTTGCCCCAATCTGCCTCGCTCCACTGCCGTCCATCGAAGTGGCCGCAGGCGTGGCTCGAGATGTCGTGCCCCTCGAGGTGGGCGTGCCAGATGTTGCCGAGCCGCTCGCGAATCTCGTCGTCGCCCTGGGCAAAGCCGACATTGGATTTGCCAAGCTTCTGGTGCGGCGCCTGATAGGCCTTCTTGGTCGCCTGGTTCATCAGGAAGGTGCAGGAGAGGAAGTAGGTGAAGCGGGCGCCGTTCTTGGCGGCCATCTCACGGCTTTTCTGCCAGAGCGCATTGTCGTGCGCACCGTCGAACGAGATCATCACCAGCTGTTTCGGCTGGTCGACAGCGCCCGCTGTGCCTGGAATAAACAAAGAGAGGGCGAGGGAGGCCTGGAAAAAAGAACGAAACATGGACACCGCGAGAATTTGTTTGCGGCTTTCCTGTTACAGAAATGCGGCGAAGCTGCGGTGACGCTGGCGTTTTTGCGCGGCTCCGGCTAAGTCTCGGAAAACGCACAGGAGATCGCCATGACATTGCTTATCGTCGGCATCATCATTTTCCTCGGACTTCATCTCATACGCGTCATCGCGCCCGGCTTTCGACAGTCCATGATCGATAGTCTCGGCGAGAACGGCTGGAAGCTGGCGTATTCCATCGTCAGCATTCTCGCGCTGATCCTGCTGATTTACGGCTTTGGTCAGGCCCGTCAGGTGACCGGCTTGCTCTACACGCCGCCGGTCTGGATGGCGCACATCACCCTGACCCTGATGCTGCTCGCAATGATCTGTCTGGTCGCCTCGCTGCTGCCGGCGGGGTATATCGCCGTCAAGGCGAAGCATCCGATGGTGCTTTCGGTGAAGATCTGGGCCTTCTCGCACCTGCTGGCCAATGGCGAGACCTCTTCGGTACTGCTGTTTGGTGCTTTCCTGGCATGGGGTGTGATCCTGCGGATTGCGCTGAAGCGTCGTGAGCGCGCCGGCGAGCTCACCCTTCGTCCGTTCGTCTCGGGCAAGTATGATCTCTATGCCGTCATCATCGGCGCGATCGCCTGGGCGCTCATCACGTTCAATCTGCACGAGCTATTGATTGGCGTGGCTCCGATCGTTATGTGACGAATCTTTCCAATCCCCCTTACAACTGCTGAAAAATGGGGTAGAAGGCGCCACAATGTGCGTGCAACCCGCATGCCGAAGCATATCCGCGGCCGGAGACGAGAATGGCATTCAACGACGACAGCTTCATTCGTGAAGTTAATGAGGAACTGCGTTCCGACCAGGTGAAAGGCGCATGGCGCCGGTTCGGCCGCTACCTGATCGCGCTCGCCGTCCTGATCGTTCTCGGCACCGTCGGCTACAAGGTCTATGAATATTGGGACGACAACCAGTCCTCCGGCGCGGGTGACAAGTTTATCGCTGCCATGAAACTCGCCGACGAGAACAAGCACGACGAGGCGCTGGCAGCGCTTGAGACGCTCGAAAAGGAAGGCCACGGAGCCTATCCGATCCTCGCGCGGATGCGTGCCGCAAGCGTTCTCGCCCAGAAGGGCGATACGGCGGGTGCTGTGGCGGCCTTTGAGGTGATCGGCAAGGATAACGCCGCGCCGGCAGCTGTGCGCGATGCCGCCAGAATGCGCGCCGGCTGGCTGCTGATCGAAGGTGGCACCTACGAACAGGTCTCGGCCCAGGTTGAGGAAATGGCTGTTCCCGGCAACGCCTTCCGTCACTCCGCCCGCGAAGCACTCGGCCTTGCTGCCTACAAGGCTGGCAACATGCCGCAGGCACGCCAGTGGTTCCAGGCGATCGCTGACGACGCGCAGAGCCCGCGCAATGTTGCCAATCGCGCCCAGATGATGCTTGATAACATCACCGCATCCGGCAAGGCGCCCGCCGCACAGGGCTGAAAGTAAGGAATATCAATGAGCTTCACGGTCGCCATTGTCGGTCGCCCGAATGTTGGCAAGTCGACGCTTTTCAACCGCCTGGTTGGGAAGAAGCTGGCGCTTGTCGACGACACGCCGGGTGTCACCCGCGACCGTCGCCCCGGCGAGGCGCGGCTCGTCGACCTGCGTTTCACCATCGTTGATACCGCCGGTCTTGAAGAGGCCCATGAAGAGAGCCTGCAGGGCCGCATGCGCGCCCAGACCGAAGCGGCGATCGATGAAGCCGACCTTTCTCTGTTCGTCGTCGATGCCAAGACGGGCCTGACGCCTGTCGACACGGCGCTCGCGGAAATGCTGCGTCGTCGCGGCAAGCCGGTCGTGCTCGTGGCCAACAAGTCGGAAGCTCGCGGCTCGGACGCTGGGTTTTACGACGCTTATTCGCTCGGCCTTGGCGAGCCGACTCCGATCTCGGCGGAGCACGGGCAGGGGATGCTCGATCTCAGGGATGCGATCGTTGCAGCGCTTGGCGAAGACCGGGCGTTTCCGCCGAAGGAAGATGTCGCCGTCACCGACGTCGATATCCCTCAGTCGTCCGGCGAGGAAGGCGAGGAAGAGGAAGAACCCGTATACGACGACACCAAGCCGCTGCGTGTGGCGATCGTCGGCCGCCCGAATGCCGGCAAGTCGACCCTGATCAACCGCTTCCTGGGTGAGGACCGGTTGCTGACCGGACCGGAAGCCGGAATCACACGCGACTCCATCTCGGTTGAATGGGACTGGCGCGGCCGCACCATCAAGATGTTCGACACGGCAGGCATGCGCCGCAAGGCCAAGGTGATCGAGAAGCTGGAAAAGCTTTCGGTTGCAGATACGCTCCGCGCCATCCGCTTCGCCGAACTTGTCGTCATCGTCTTTGACGCGACGATCCCCTTCGAGAAACAGGATCTGCACATCGTCGATCTCGTGCTGCGCGAGGGCCGGGCTGCCGTGCTCGCCTTCAACAAGTGGGACATGATCGAGGAGCCGCAGGCGGTTCTCGCGGACCTGCGCGAAAAGACCGACCGGCTGCTGCCGCAGGCGCGAGGAATCCGCGCCGTACCGATCTCCGGCCAGACGGGTCGCGGGCTCGACAAGCTGATGCAGTCGATCATCGATACGGACAAGGTCTGGAACAAGCGCATCTCGACCGCTCGCCTCAACCGTTGGCTGGAGCAGCAGCAGGTTCAGCATCCGCCACCGGCAGTCTCCGGTCGCCGTATCAAGCTCAAGTATATGACGCAGGTGAAGGCTCGCCCGCCGGCCTTCATGATCTCCTGCACGCGCTCGGACGCGTTGCCGGAATCCTATACGCGTTATCTGATCAATGGCTTGCGCAACGATTTCGACATGCCGAGCGTGCCGATCCGCATTCACTACCGCTCGCCCGAAAATCCGTACGAATCGAAGAAAAGACGGAGCTGATCAAGCGAGCAATCTTACGTCTCATAACGCGACAGCGTATCGCGTAGTGTGATGACATCTGCCGCCAGCCGCTTCAGTTCTGCAAATTCCCGGCCCGATGCATCCAGAATGCAGCCGGGAATGGATGCCGCACGCTTCCTGAGTTCGCGGCCTTCCTCAGTCAGGCCAATAATGACGACACGCTCGTCCTCCTTGCCGCGCTGCCGCTTGATGTAGCCGGTCGCTTCCAGGCGTTTGAGGAGGGGGGTAAGGGTGCTCGACTCGAGATGCAGCTTCTCGCCGATGCCGCCGACAGTCTGTCTGTCTTCCTTCCAGAGAGTGACCATTACCAGATATTGCGGGTATGTGAGATCCAGTGCGTCAAGCATCGGCTTGTAGACGCGGTTCATCGCGAGGTTCGCGGTGTAGAGGGCGAAGCACATAAAATCGTCGAGGTTGAGATCGTCGCTCATGTCGTGTTCTCCGAAATTGATCTAATTATATCGCGCAATAAATAATCGCAATCAAGTTTGTTGCATAGGAGCTATGCCGGAATATTTATCGTGCGATAAACGATCGTGCGATAAACAAATTGCGTGTTCACGACGAACCGCAACCAAGAGGACTGGACAATGTCGACCATCAAGACCGCACTCTCCGCAGCCACGATCCTGGCAGCCACCACATTCGGCGCCGCTGCCGATCCGGTATTGGAACCGACGACGCAGAAGTTCATCGACGCGCTGGCCGGCGCCAAGCCGATCTACACGCTGTCTCCGTCCGACGCCCGCGACGTACTTGCCGGAGCGCAGAAGGGCGCTGTCAAGAAACTCGCCGCCAAGGAAGAGAACCTCACGATCAAGGCTGGTCCGACCGGCAGCATCAAGCTGCGCGTCGTCCGTCCGGAAGGCGCGAAGGGCAAGTTGCCCGTCGTGATGTATTTCCACGGTGGCGGCTGGGTTCTCGGCGATGCCGAGACGCATGACCGCCTCGTTCGCGAGATCGCCAACGGCGCCAAGGCCGCCGTCGTCTTCGTTGATTATGAGCGCTCGCCTGAGGCACGCTATCCGATCGCGATCGAGCAGGCCTATGCCGCTACGAAATACGTCGCTGAGCATCAGAAGGAATTCAACGTCGATGCGAGCCGCCTGGCAGTGGCCGGCGATAGCGTCGGTGGCAACATGACGGCAGCAGTGACCCTTCTAGCCAAGGAACGGGGCGGTCCCGCAATCGATCAGCAGGTCATGTTCTATCCCGTGACCGACGCCAACTTCGAGACCGGCTCCTACAACCAGTTCGCCAATGGTCCCTGGCTGACCAAGGAGGCCATGAAGTGGTTTTGGAACGCCTATCTGCCTGACGAAGCCAAGCGCAAGGAGCCGACCGCTTCGCCGCTCCAGGCATCGCTCGACCAACTGAAGGGCTTGCCGCCGGCATTGATTATTACCGATGAGAACGACGTGCTGCGCGACGAAGGCGAGGCCTATGGCCGCAAGCTGACGCAAGCCGGCGTCAAGGTAACCTCCATCCGCTACAACGGTACGATCCATGACTTCGTGCTTCTGAACGCCATTGCCGAGACACCGGCAGTGCGCAGCGCGGTCTCGGTCGCCAGCCAGACGCTGCGCGAGGCGCTCAGCAAGTAACGCCTTCAGGTTCCCGAAGAGACAGGCCCGGCGGCTTCGCCGGGCTTTTTCGTTCTTGGCAGCGACTTGGCGGCAAATTGCCAGGCCTTTTTCCATTTCGGCGTAATGACACCGTTGGCAGCGCGGATGTTGTTGATGAACTGCGTGGTTGCCGCTTCCCAGGAATATTGAAGCGCGAGTTCGCGTGCTTTCTCGCGGGAAGCAGACAATGCCGTCAGGCAGGCCGTTTTCAGGTCGTCGTCGAGTGCTCCGACTTCGTTGTCGTCTCCGATGATGTCGAACGGGCCGGTGACAGGGTAGGCGGCCACGGGAACGCCTGACGCGAGGGCCTCGAGGATCGTATTGCCGAACGTATCCGTCAGCGACGGGAAGACGAAGACATCGGCCTGGGCATAGGCCTTTGCCAGCTCCTCGCCGACTTTTAGGCCGGTGAAATGCACATCGGGATAGCGTTTCTCGAGTTCCGTGCGGGCCGGCCCGTCACCGACGACGACCTTCGATCCGGGCAGGTCGAGATCGAGGAAGGCCGGCAGGTTCTTTTCCAGGGCAACGCGGCCGACTGTCATGAAGATCGGGCGGGTAAGGCTGAACGGCGCATCTTCCGGGGGCATGGGGCGGAAATGATCGGCATCAATGCCGCGGCTCCACGGCATGAGGTTTCGAATGCCCTTTTCGGAGAGTTCGCGCGCAAGGCTTGGGGTCGCGACCATGCAACCGGCGCCCGAGTTGTGAAACCAGCGAACGAAGGCGTAAAGCCAGCTCTTCGGTATGGGCAGGCGAGCCGAAACGTATTCCGGAAAGCGGGTGTGGTAGCTGGTGGAGAAAGGCATGCGATTCTTCAGGCACCAGCGCCGCGCCGTCAGTCCCAACGGGCCCTCCGTCGCGATATGAACGTAGGAGGGCATGTGTTTCTTGATCTCGCGCGCGACGCGGCGGTAGCTCGCTATCGAGAGACGAATTTCGGGATACGTGGGGCAGGGCACGCTGTGAAAGCCCTGCGGCGTCACCATCGCCACGTCAATGCCCATCTTCGCCAGTTCGCGATTGGTGTTCTCGATCGAACGGACGACGCCGTTGACCTGCGGATGCCAGGCATCGCTGACAATCACCAGCCGTTCCGCCATGCCCGGCCGAGATGCATACCGGCCTTCGTTGCCTCCAACATCCGACATATGTTGCAGCACGCCCCAATCCCATCCATGCCGCGCCCGCGGGGGCGCCGGCCCAATTCCCGGCTGACCCGGAGACTCGATTCCCGCGCCTCACATTCTGGCGGTCGTCGATGATGGAAATATTACAGTCGCACTGCGCCGATCGTTCGATGTTGCTCAGGTCTTGTCGATGCCGAGCTTTTCCCATGCGATGAGGGCGCCGTGTTCGCTAACCACGCGTGCGGCGACCTTCGCGGCAAACGCCGCTGCAGCAGGGGCGTCCTTCGTTTCGAGATAGTGGGCGAGAAATGCGCCGTTGAAACTGTCGCCGGCGCTGGTCGTGTCGACGACCTGTTCGACCTTTTCGGCTGGGACGAAGCTCTCCACGCCGTCGAAGCTCAAGGTCGCTCCCTCTGCGCCGTTCTTAACGACCACATCGGTCGCGCCAAGCGTGCGATACCGCTGGATCGTCGCAGCGATCGAGACGTCGCCGAAGTGCGTTGCTTCGTCGTCAAAACTCGGCAGCACCAGGGACGAGGCGCGCGCACCTTCGCTGATCGTCGCATGCATCACGTCATAGCCGGACCAAAGCCGCGGGCGGATATTGGGGTCGAAGGCCACGATCTTGCCGGCGGCCTTGGCGCGACGGACTTCGGCGAGCAACGTATCGGCGTCATTGCGAGACAGGATCGCAAGTGTGATGCCGGAGAAATAGATGACGTCGCATGCCTCGATCGCCTCGCGCAGGAGCTCCGCATCGGCTGCCAGCTGGCGGGCGGCCGAGTTGTCGCGCCAGTAGCTGAAGGAGCGCTCGCCGTCCTTGAGGCTGATCATGTAGAGACCGGGCGCCTTACCCTTGATGCGCCTGATAAATTCCGTGCCGATGCCAGCCTGCTTGTAGAAGGCGATCATCTCATCGGACATGGCTTCGTCGCCGAGCGCGGTAAAATACTCCACCGACCAATCTGCCGGCAGGCAGGCGCGGGCATACCAGGCGGTGTTCAGCGTATCGCCGGCAAAGCCCTTGCGTAGCAATCCGGCGCCTGCCTGCGAAAGCTCCACCATGCATTCACCGATCGATAAAAAACGCCCGCTCACAGAAAGCCTCCCTGAATTTTCCCGTTTCGCTGATACGCGCAGAGCACCTTCCTGACAAGCCGCGAGCGGCATGTGTCTGCGGCATTAGGCCGGATTTGTTGACCGTGTGGACGGGGCGCATAATGACCCGCGTAGCTATGGGGATATGTTCATGCAGAAGATCCCAGTTTCTCTGATCGCCATTTCACTTGTCGCGGGACTATCCCTCTCAGCTATTCCCGCTTTCGCACGCGGCGGAGGCAAGGGCCGAAAGATGGATTGCCAGACACTCGCCATTCAGGAGCGCAACTCCGTGGGCGGCAAGCTACCGAGCAAGGACATCAAGCGCCGCGACAAGATAAAGCGCCGAATGCAGAAACTTGGATGTGCGACGGATCCCGGCTGAAGGTTGTTTTTTGGCGCGCCCGCTTTAGTCTTGGCATGATTGCGTGATGCGGGAGATGATTGGCTGATGTCGGTTGCAGGCAAGACGGCGGACTGGTGGCGGGGTGCTGTCATTTATCAGGTCTATCCGCGATCCTTTCAGGATACCAACGGAGATGGTCTCGGAGACCTGAAGGGCATTACCCGGAGATTGCCCTATATCGCCAACCTTGGCGTAGATGCGATCTGGCTGTCGCCGTTCTTCAAGTCACCCATGGCCGACATGGGTTACGATGTTTCGGATTATTGCGATGTCGACCCGATCTTTGGCACGCTTGATGATTTCGATGAAATGATGGCGGCCGCCCATGGGCTCGGCCTCAAGATCATCATCGATCAGGTCATTTCCCATACCTCCGATGTTCATCCCTGGTTTGTCGAAAGCCGCTCGAGCCGGACCAATCCCAAGGCGGACTGGTATGTGTGGGCGGACCCGAAACGGGATGGGACGGCCCCCAACAACTGGCTCTCGATCTTCGGTGGACCAGGATGGGAATGGGACGGCGTGCGCCGGCAGTATTACCAGCATAACTTCCTGACCTCGCAGCCGGATCTCAACTTCCACAGTCCGGAGGTTCAGGATGCCGTGCTTGCCACCGTGAAGTTCTGGCTCGACCGCGGCGTCGACGGCTTCCGCCTCGACACTGTCAATTATTACTTCTGCGACAGGCTGCTTCGCGACAACCCTCCGCATGCGCCCGATGAGAGCGATACCGGTCTCGATGCGCCGGATACCAACCCGTACGGCATGCAGAACCACCTCTACGACAAGACGCAGCCGGAGAATGTCGGCTTCCTCCGGCGGTTCCGGGCGCTGCTTGATCGCTACGAGGCGCGCGCGACGGTCGGCGAGGTCGGCGACGGTGCCCGCTCGCTGAAGACCGTCGCCGCCTATACGGGCGGCGGCGACAAGCTGAACATGTGCTACACCTTCGACCTGCTCGGACCGGACTTTACCGCGACGCATATTCGAAACTGCGTCGATGCCTTCCAGAAATCGGTTGCCGATGGGTGGGTATGCTGGGCGTTCTCGAACCACGACGTCAACCGTCATCTGAGCCGCTTTGCCAAGACGGCAGCAGAGCGGCCCGTGATCGCCAAGCTCGCCATGTCTGTGCTGGCGACGCTGCGCGGCTCGATCTGCCTCTACCAAGGAGAAGAACTTGGGCTTCCCGAGGCCGAGCTCGCCTTCGAGGATCTGCGTGATCCCTATGGCATCCGCTTCTGGCCGGCGTTCAAGGGACGTGACGGATGCCGCACTCCGATGCCCTGGGAGGCTGCCAAGGCGCATGCCGGCTTTACGAGCGCCGAGAAGTCATGGTTGCCGGTGCCTTATGAGCAGGCGGCGCTTTCCGTCGATACGCAGGAGAGCGATCCGAATTCCGTGTTGCACCACTACCGGCAGACGCTCAATTTCCGGAAAAGCCACCCGGCTTTGCTCAATGGCACTATGGAATTCATCGGTACCAATCAGGACCTTCTCGCCTTCACGCGCAGCAAGGGAAGCGAGAAGCTGCTCTTCGTCTTCAACCTGACGCGCAAGCCCGCGCAGTTCATCCCGCCGGCCGGAATGGTGATCGGAGAACGGCTGGCGATGCCGGGCTTCGCGGCGGCAGCCGGAACCGGTCCAATCAAGCTGGCCGCACTCGATGCATTCTGCGCACGGGTGGCTGGCTAGACGCTCACCCGATGAGGGCGAACTTGTCGACGTCCACCATTCCGCGATCCGAGATCTTCAGGTGCGGAATGACCGGGAGCGGCAGGAAGGCCACCTGCAGGAAGGGTTCCTCAAGCGTCGTGCCGAGCGCGTAGGCGGCCTTGCGTAGATGGTGGAGCGTGTCGCGCACCGTCTCGTAGGTCTCGAGGCTCATCAGGCCGGCAATGGGCAGGGCGATCTCGCCGGTGACCTTGCCATCCTCGACGACAACGAAGCCGCCGTTGATTTCGCCGAGGCGATTGGCGGCGAGGGCCATGTCATCCTCGCTGACGCCGACGACGCAGATGTTGTGACTGTCATGCCCGACGGTCGAGGCGATCGCACCTTTCTTCAGGCCGAAGCCCTGGACGAAACCATTGGCATGGTTGCCGTTCTTGCCGTGCCGCTCGATGACGGCGACCTTGATGATGTCATTGCCGAGATCGACGTCAGTCTGGTTGCCCTTCACCGGTAGCCGGTAGCGGCGATGTTCGGTGATGATCTTGCCGGGCGTGACGCCGATCACAGGGGTTTCGCCGTCGGCGACGGGAACGCCGAAGTGCGCGGCGTTGACGGGCCGGGCCTTGACGCTATCAAGGCCGACCGGTTCGACGGGCTTGCGCGTGGCGAAAAGCTCTGGGGTCACTTGGCGCCCACCGGCAAAGACGAGATCTGCGCGGCAGTTTTCAAGGCTGTCGATGACCACGAGGTCTGCACGCCAGCCGGGGGCTACGAGACCGCGGTCCCTCAGGCCGAAGGCACGGGCAGCCGAGATCGACGCGGCGCGATAAATGGCCAGCGGCTCAACGCCGTTCTTGATCGCGGTCCGGATCATGTAGTCGAGATGGCCTTGCTCGGCGATGTCGAGGGGATTGCGGTCATCAGTGCAAAGGGCGAGGTACGGCGACAGGCGCTCGGTGATGATGGGCATCAGGGCCGCCAGATCCTTCGACACGGAACCCTCGCGCACGAGGATATGCATGCCCTTGCGCATCTTTTCTAGCGCTTCGGCAGCACTGGTGCATTCATGCTCGGTGCGGATGCCGGCGGAGAGGTAGCCATTCAGGTCATTGCCCGAGAGCAGGGGGGCGTGGCCGTCGATATGCTGCCCCTGGAAGGCATCGAGCTTGGCCATGCAGATGGGATCCTTGTGGATCACACCGGGGAAGTTCATGAACTCGGCGAGGCCGATGACCTTCGGATGATGGCGAAATGGAAGGAGACGTTCGATCGGCAGATCTGCGCCCGATGTTTCCAGATGCGTGGCGGGCACGCAGGAGGAGAGTTGGACACGGATGTCCATGATCGTTTCGAGGGACGAATCGAGGAAATACTGAATGCCTTCGGTGCCGAGAACATTTGCAATCTCGTGCGGGTCGCAGATGACTGTCGTTACGCCATAGGGCAGGACGCAGCGGTCGAATTCGTGCGGCGTCACCAGCGAAGACTCGATGTGGAGATGCGTATCGATGAAGCCCGGCACCACGATCTTGCCCGAGATATCGATCTCGGTTTCGCCGTCGTAGCTGCCGCACGTGCCGACGATACGATCCTGTGCGATCGCGACATCGGATGCCACCAGTTCTCCGGTCACGAGGTCGAAGAAGCGTCCGCCTTTCAGAACGATGTCGGCGGGCAGGCGGCCCGTCCCTTGGTCGATAAGGCGTTCGAGCTTGGCGGTCATGGCATCCTCGTGCTGGCGTTTCACCAGTTATAGCCCATGTGTCTGACAAAGCGAGATCGGCTTTGTCGGCCGGTCCACAAACGAAAACCGGGCGCCCCAGAGGGACGCCCGGCGATCGAAATCGGGAGATCGAAGGCTTATTCGGCCGGAACGATCTTGCCAGCTTCCCACTTGTAGAGCGCGAAACTCTGCGAAGTCAGGTCGCCGGTTTCGCCGTAGGTCAGCTTGCCGATTGCCGTCGGGATCGCTTCGCCGCCCTTCAGCGCCTTGGCGACTGCTTCGGAATCCTCAGCGCTGCCAGCCTTCTCGATACCTGCCTTCAGGACTTCGACTGCGGCGTAGGCGTTGAGCGTGAAGGCTTCGGCCGGGATGCCCTTGGCCTTCAGCGCATCGGCAGCTGCCTGCGAATCCGGGCTCTTGGTCGCATCCATGGCATTGGTGAAGATCGTGCCGCCGGCTGCGTCGGTACCGATGTTCCAGAACTCGCTGTTCGAGAGGCCGTCGCCGCCGATGATGACGGCCTTGACGGACAGGTCATGCAGCTGGCGGGCCAGCAGGCCGCCTTCCGGGTGATAGCCGCCGAAATAGACGACATCGACGTTCTCGGCCTTCAGACGGGTGGTCAGCGCGCTGAAATCCTTGTCGCCAGGGGTCAGGGAGTCGTCGAGCACTTCCTTGATGCCGCCAGCATTCAGTGTGGCCTTGAATGAATCGGCCAGGCCCTTACCGTAGGCGCCCTTGTCGTTGATGATCGCAACGCGCTTGTCCTTGAAGTTCTTCAGGACGTAGTTGGCGGCGACTTCGGCCTGCTGGTCGTCGCGACCGCAGGTGCGCAGGACGTTGGCGAGGCCACGCTTGGTGAGGTCTGGTGCGGTTGCCGTCGGGGTGACCATCAGCACGCCGTTCTCAGCAAGAACGTCGGAAGCCGGGATCGCGACGCCCGAGGTGACCGGGCCGACGACGAAGCGGATACCGTCGCCGACGAGCTGGTTTGCAGCGGAAACGCCCTGCTTGGGTTCGCCGGCATCGTCGGCATATTTGAGGATGACTTTCTCGCCGAGGATGCCGCCCTTTTTGTTGATCTCGTCAACAGCAGCCTGCGCGCCATTCTTCACCTGATCGCCATAGGCGGCAACGGGGCCAGTCAGCGGCGCGATGAGGCCGATGGTGACGTCAGCATGGGCGAGCGGCGCAAAGGCAAGCGAGGCGACGAGGGCCGCCGACAAAGTCTTCAGACTCATTTTCTTTCTCCTTGGGTGGGTATCAAAACCCGCGATTTAAGTGCCGCGGCGGCGAGCCCAGATCGTCAACAGCCCTTGCAGGGGGATGCGCCAAGAGACGATGAGCAGCCGCGCGCCGAAACACCCGCCCTCCATATTTGGCTTCGACGGACGCTTTGCAAGTTTCTTAGGAATTTACCGTCGATTTCGCAAGAAGATAAAGAAATAGGGCCCGCTTTTGCCTGATTTGACAAAAGCAGGCCCCGAAAACGCGTCGTTTAGATGTTATTTTGCAAAATTTCGCGCAGTTTTCCGAAGAGCTCGTCGATGTGGTGCTTTTCGATGATGAGCGGCGGCGAGAGCGCGATGATGTCGCCGGTAGTGCGGATCAACAGGCCCTTCTCATAGGCCCTCAGGAAGGCGGTAAAGGCGCGCTTGGTCGGCTCGCCGGCGATCGGATCGAGCTCGATCGCGCCGATCAGACCGGTGTTTCTGATGTCGATGACATTCGGGCAGTCCTTCAGGGAGTGCAGCCCGTCGGCCCAGTAATCCGAGAGCTCGGCGGCGCGGGTCAGGAGGCCTTCTTCCTTGTATGTGTCGAGCGTGCCGAGTGCTGCGGCGCAGGCGATCGGGTTGCCGGAGTAGGTGTAACCGTGCATGAACTCGATCATGTGCTCGGGGCCGCTCATGAACGCGTCATGGATCTCTGCAGTCACGAAGACCGCGCCCATAGGAATCACACCGTTGGTCAGGCCCTTTGCGGTGGTGATCATGTCCGGCTTGACGTCGTAGTACTGGGCAGCGAACGGCGCGCCGAGGCGGCCAAAGCCGGTGATGACTTCGTCAAAGATCAACAGGATGCCGTGCTTGGTGCAGATTTCGCGGAGCTTCTGCAGGTAGCCCTTCGGCGGGATCAGCACGCCGGTCGAACCGGCAATCGGCTCGACGATGACGGCGGCAATCGTCGAAGCGTCGTGTAGCGTGACGATGCGCTCGAGCTCGGTCGCCAAGTCGCCGCCATGCTCGGGCTGGCCGCGGGTGAAGGCGTTCTTGCCCGGCTGATGTGTGTGGGGCATGTGGTCGACGCCCGTCAGCAGCGTGCCGAACATCTTGCGGTTGGAAACGATGCCGCCGACGGAGATGCCACCGAAGTTGACCCCATGATAGCCGCGTTCGCGGCCGATCAGACGGAAGCGCGAGCCGTTCCCCTTCACACGATGGTAGGCGAGGGCGACCTTCAGCGCCGTCTCGACCGATTCAGACCCCGAATTGGTGTAGAGAACGTGGTCCATGCCTTCGGGCGCGATGTCGACGAGGCGGTTCGCGAGTTCGAACGCCTTGGGGTGGCCGAGCTGGAAGGCCGGCGCGTAGTCGAGCTCACCAGCCTGTTCGCGGATCGCTTCGGTGATCTTCGGCCGGCAGTGGCCAGCATTCACGCACCAGAGGCCGGCGGTGCCGTCGAGCACCTGACGGCCGTCATGGGTCTGGTAGTACATGTCCTTGGCGCTGACGAAAAGACGCGGCTCCTTCTTGAACTGGCGGTTCGCAGTGAAGGGCATCCAAAAGGCCCGAAGGTCGTTTGGCGTGGTATTGAGGCGATTGGACATGCTGCTCTCCATGGCCGTTTCGGAGGCCGTTCCCGGTATTGGCTGATGCGGTTTTTTTACTGCCCGGTCAAATTATCAGCGGTTCTTCGGGCGTCAAGCCGCTGACATTGCCGTCAGGCCGCTGCATCGGAGATACGCGCAAAAAATAGACCGGCATCGCTGCCGGTCTAAAAGTATGTAAACGTGCTGAAATGAGGTTGCCACACTATTCCGGATGCATTTCACGGCAGTGGGGCTTATCGGCTGACATTATGTCAGCTTGTCCTTACGCCGCGGACTTTGCCTGGCTTTGAACAGAGTAGATGTCGGTGAGGGCTTCGAGGATCCTGAGGACCGGCTCGGAGTTGCTGGAGTAGTAGATCGTCTGGGCGTCGCGGCGCGTCTTCACCAGTTTTTGGGCGCGCAGCTTTGACAAGTGCTGCGACAGCGCGGACTGGCTCAAGCCAACCTCCTGCGCCAGCGCACCGACCGGGATTTCGCCCTTCACGAGGTTGCAGAGAATGAGAAGCCTTTTCGGGTTTGCCATCGCGGACAAGAGCGCAGCGGCAATATTCGCATTGGCGGTTAAATCGATTGTGTCCATATCTTCTTCCCGATGTGAAACTAATTTCAAAAACGCATGTTCCCGCTCAATGCCGGACGGCGAAAACTATCAATACGGCGTCAAGATTGTATATAGCTAAATTTCAGGTATTGCGGATTTTATGTTAGATATATGGAAATAAACGTCCTCGATGTCCTCTGCGACGGCAGCGAATTCGCAACGCAGAAGCAAATCACCCGAAATCAGATCGAAACCGGCGCAGTCCACTCCACAAATGCGCCAATCGCCGCCGTTGCCGGCCTTCAAACTCGCTGCGGTCATGGCGGCGAGATCGGGGCTTGTACCTAGTAATTCTTGCACTATCGCATCGGCCTGTGCCGCCACGTTCTCGTTGCCGGGGGATCGAATCGTCAGGTCGTCTCCATCAAGAAGATAGGCGCGACCAAACCCACCATTCAGGCTCGCGGATTGCGGCACCAGCCGGAGGAAGCGGAAATCCGGGAAATCGATATAGAGCTTTGCCTTGGCATGGCGGTTGAGGAAGCGGCTGCGAATCCGGGCATGGATGACGCTGTCGCGCTCGACCGGTTCGGCAAGGCATTGGGTCGTCAAGCGCGGATAGGCCAGCGGATCGCCCTTGCCGGGCTCGCCCGTCAGAAGCGACGCACGGCGATCGGCGTCGAGCGCGCGGGTATGCGTCGACAGGCCCGACACGAGAATGACGGGAACGCCATCGATGTCGGTGCCGAGAAGTACCCGGCTGGCAAATGGGAAGCCGGTCTCGGGATCGAGGACGGCGATTGCAGCATAACGGGCGGAGCGGAGAAGCGTGCGCGCGAGCTTGCGGGCTTCTCCGTCCGTTTCCCTGAGAACGGAAGCTTGATCTTTCATGTCCACTTTTCTGACCGAAGCGGACGGTCGGATCAAGCTTCTTCTTTGCGGCGATGCTGCGTCAGACCCTCAACGATATCCTGGGCCGAAATGGTACCGATGATCGCGCCGTTTTCCACCACCCCGATACTGCCGGGCTGGCGCGACAGTGCATCGAGAATGTCGATCAATGGCGTCTCGGCGCGCGCAGTGCCGCTGACGCTTGCGCCAGCGGCGGCGTGGCCGAGGCCTGGCTGCATTACGTCCTGGGCCGTCAGCATGCTGATCGGATTCATGTGCTGGACGAAATCGGCGACGTACTGGTCGGCGGGGTTTTTGACGATCTCCTGCGGCGTGCCGCATTGGATGATGCGCCCGCCCTCCATGATGGCGATGCGGTTGCCGATGCGGAAGGCCTCATCCAGGTCGTGGCTGACGAAGAGGATCGTCTTCTTCAGCCGCCGCTGGAACTCGAGAAGCTCGTCCTGCAGGCGCGTGCGGATAAGCGGATCGAGCGCCGAGAACGGCTCGTCCATCAGCAGGATCGGCGCACCGGTCGCGAAGGCACGAGCGAGGCCAACGCGTTGCTGCATGCCGCCGGACAATTCATTGACCTTGCGGTCCGCCCATTTGGTCAGGTTGACCAGTTCGAGCTGTTCGCCCACGCGCTTCTTGCGCTCGGCCTCGGGCATGCCCGCAAGCTCAAGGCCGAAGCCGACATTTTCCGCGACCGTTCGCCACGGCAGCAAGGCAAACTGCTGAAACACCATGGAAACGGTGTGCATGCGCAGGTCGCGCAGGCCCTTGGCGGTGGTCTTGTAGGGATTGCAGGGGCCGTTTGGCGTTGCGACCGAAACCTCGCCGCGCACGACGGGCGCCAGCCCGTTTACGGCCCGCAAAAGGGTGGACTTGCCGGACCCAGAAAGTCCCATGAGGACGAGGATCTCGCCTTCCTGCACGGAGAGCGAGGCATCCGCCACGCCGAGAACAAGACCAGTCGCAGCACCGATCTCGTCGCGGTTCTTGCCCTGATCGGCCAAAACCAAGGCGTTTTCCGGCTTGTCGCCGAAGACGATGCTGACGTTGTCGAAACGGACCGCAGTCATACGCCTTCTCCTTCACCCGCAGTGCGGAACATTCGGTCGAGAATGATGGCCAGGATGACGATGCAGAGACCCGCTTCGAAGCCCTTGGCGACGTTGACCGTATTGAGTGCACGAACCACCGGCACGCCGAGGCCGTCGGCGCCGACAAGCGCGGCGATGACCACCATCGACAACGATAGCATGATCGTCTGCGTCAGGCCTGCCATGATCTGTGGCATGGCAAAGGGCAGCTCGACCTTGCGCAGCACCTGCATCGGCGTAGCGCCGAAAGATTCTGCCGCTTCCACCAGGGAGGAAGGGGTCGAGATGATACCGAGGCGCGTGAGGCGGATGGGGGCGGGGATTGCGAAGATCACGGTTGCGATCAAGCCCGGCACCATGCCGAGTCCGAAAAGGATAAGTGCAGGAATGAGATAGACGAATGTCGGAATGGTCTGCATCAAGTCGAGGATCGGGCGCAGGGCGGAATAGACCCAGGCGCGGCGCGCGGCGGCGATGCCAAGAGGAATGCCGACGATCATGCTGACAAAGGTTGAGGCGAGTACCAGCGCCAGCGTCTCCGTCGTCTCCTTCCAGTACCCCTGGTTCACGATGAAGAGGAGGCCAAGACAGGTGAAGACCGCCACGACGATCGAGCGACGGAGCCAGTAGGCAATCGCCCCGATCCCGAGGATGACGATTAGTGGGTGAGGTTTCTGCAGAATGAAAAGCAGCCCGTCGATGACGTGGGACAGAATGAAGGCGAGCTGATTGAAAAACCAATCGGCGTTGGAGGTCAGCCAGTCCACGAAGGCTTTCGCCCAGGAGCCGATGGGAATTTTAGTGTCGGTGAGCCAGGTCAAGGGAGCGCCTATCCATTGGGAACAACAACATTTCGCGACGATAGCGAGATGGGGCGGCGCGAGCCGCCCCGCTCGTCGTTATCAGAGGCCGAGGCTCTTCTTGACGACCGCGAGGCCATCGCCGCTGTCATCGCGCGCCTTGACGCCGGCAAGCCAGGGGTCAAGCGCGGAAGGATTGGCCTTCAGCCACTCTGTCGCTGCCTTTTCCGGCTCATCGCCGTCGTTCAGGATCTTGCCCATGATCTGGTTTTCCATCTCGAGGGAGAAAACCATGTTCTTGAGCAATGCACCGACGTTCGGGCACTCATTGAGATAGCCCGCGCGCACGTTGGTGAAAACCTTCGCGCCGCCGAAGTCCGGCCCGAAGACATCGTCACCACCGGTCAGATAGGTCAGCTTGAAGTTGTCGTTCATCGGATGCGGCTCCCAGCCGAGGAAGACAACGGGCTTGCCTTCCTTCTCGGAGCGAGCCACCTGCGCCAGCATGCCCTGTTCGGAAGACTCGACCACTTCCATGCCCTTGAGGCCGAAGGTGTTCTTTTCGATCAGATCCATGACGAGGCGGTTACCGTCGTTTCCGGGCTCGATGCCGTAGATCTTGCCGTCAAGGTCATCCTTGTGAGCTGCAATATCCTTGAAATCCTTGATGCCGAGCTCAGCGCCCTTGGCGTTGGTCGCCAATGTGTATTTTGCGCCGACGAGATTCGGTCCGAAGGATTCGACCGATTTATCATCAAGGAAGGGGCGAACGTCTTTTTCCTGTGTCGGCATCCAGTTGCCGAGGAAGATGTCGATGTCCTTGTTCTTTAGCGATTGGTAGGTTACCGGCACGGAAAGAACTTTGACGTCAGGGGTATAGCCTAGTCCCTTCAGCACGACTGCTGCAGTCGCCGTTGTGGACGTGATGTCAGTCCAGCCGACGTCCGAAAAATGAACGGTGGAACAACTGTCCGGATCTGCGGCGAATGCAGCGGTTGCGACAGAGAGAGCGGCAACTGCGGTGGCGGTGATCAGTCTGAATGCGCTTGTCGTTTTCATTTATAGACTCCCAGTCTTACGTTCCCAAGCCAAGCACCAATAGCCGAGTTTTACAAGCGACCTCAGCGCGTTTGCGCCGCATTGCAGTACTCGATTGCGACGTGGGTCATTTTTCCGCCAGCGCTGAGATTTCAAAGGTTTTTGGCGATTTTTGGTCCTGAATTTCCTGTGACTATCAGAATGAGGGACTTTTCTTCGAGGTTTCGAGCTTCCAAGAAGCGAAAGACGGAGAAAACGATGGCAAAACTCTATTTCAACTACTCGACCATGAACGCCGGCAAGTCGACGATGCTGCTGCAAGCCGCCTACAACTACGAGGAGCGCGGCATGCGTGTCGTTCTGCTGATTGCGGCCTTCGACGAGCGCGCTGGAAAGGGGATTATCGGGTCTCGGATCGGCCTGCAGGCAAGCGCCGTCGCCTTCGAACCGGAAGCTGACCTCCAGGCCTTGATCGGCGAACTCGGCAAGGAGGGAGAGCCGATCGCCTGCGTCTTTGTCGATGAAGCTCACTTCATGACGCGCGAGCAGGTCTGGCAACTCGCCCGGGTCGTCGATCGCATGAACATACCCGTCATGGTTTATGGCCTGAGGACTGATTTCCAGGGCCAACTCTTCCCGGCATCCCAGGAGCTTCTGGCGATTGCCGACGAGATGCGTGAGGTGCGGACCATCTGCCATTGCGGACGCAAGGCGACGATGGTGGTGCGTCTCGACGCAAATGGAAAGGTGCTGCGCGAAGGCGCACAGATCGATGTCGGCGGCAACGAAAAATACGTCTCGCTCTGCCGGCGTCACTGGGATGATGCAGTGAACGGGGAATGGCTCGCCACGGCGGTGTGACCGGTCCTCAAAGTGATTCCGGTTTGGCAGCTTATGCGCTAGGTTCGCGATAACCGATTCATGGAGCCGCCCGGTGCGCAAGCCCTTCTCCTTCGATACCCAGCTCGAAGCCGCGCGAGCACTCGTGGAGCAATTGCGTCTTGAAGCCAAGGTCTGCGTCGAATTCATCAACGAGTTCGCACGACAGGCGGCTGCCGTCGATGACGAACGCTTTCTGGTCGAGAATGGCCGCTTCCAGGCGTTTGTCGCAAACGGCGCGAGCTTGACCAATCTCCTTGCGGAGCTCGTCTTCGTCCTCGACACGCTGACGGTCAAGATTTCGGCGGATCTCGATGGTTTCCGTGGCCTGACCGCCGGCGAAAGATTGATCGGTCGTTTTTCGCGCCAGCGGATGTGGCGTCGCCACAGCGCGCGCGTGCGCGCAGCCCCTGTCGTGGAGCGGCTGCGCGACCTGCTGGTGAAGTCCGAAGCCACGGCAGGTGTCATCGCGATCTACCGCACGATTGCGATCGACTTTCACAAGCTGGGTGAGCATGGGCTGATCGGCATCGTCGAGCAGCGCCGTCGGCTTGTCGAAAAGATCGACATCGCCCGCCTTCGCATCCGGGAATTGAACGCTAAGGCACTGACGACGCAGGGCAGGATCGGCCTATACGGAAGCAGAGCCGAATGGGAGCTTATGGAACAAGAGCGGCGCTCGCTGAAAGCGGAGGCCGACCGCGTTGCCGATGAGGAACACGGAATGCGCGAGGAGAGCCAGCGCCGCGAACGCTTCATCAATCTCTTCCAGGTCTTCGTCGATGCGCTGAATAGCCAGGTGGGCCAGTGCAACGCCCTCAGGCGCAAGATGTTGATAGACACCGAAGAGCGGCTGCTGATCTATCAGGCGCAAGTCGACACCGACATCCCGGGATCGAAGGTTCAGATTTCAGCGGAGCTCTTTCCCGCCATCGCCGGTCCGATTGAATTGTTTGAGCGCAACATGCTGGCGCCACAGGAATTGGAGCAGCGCAAGCGGGCCGCCGACGCCGTCTTCGCGAGCAAGTTCGAAGCCTTCCGGCAGGAGCCGGAGGAGGGCTTCGCAGTGCCGATCATCGATACGACGGAAATCTCCAGGCGACTGCGCTTCCGTTTTCTGCGTCCTGGCTTCTGGCCGAAGAAACAATAATATCAGCACGATATTGTTCTTCCTGGAGCGAGCGCATATGTCAGTGCGTAGACCAAGCTTATCAAGGAGAAGACGATGCTCGACCGGATCGCCGGTTTTTTCAGGCTGATCGGCCGAACAATCGGACGCTGGGCGCGGGTTTTCTTTGCCTGGGCTTTCTGGCCATTCATCGCTGCCCGCGGCTGGTACGTTCAGCGGACTTGGATGATCCGCTTGCCGATCCTTGGTCTGATCGCGCTTCTTGCTGTCCTCTATTGCTATTTCATTTGGCAGACGCAGGTCTGGTCTAACTTCAATCCCTCCTTCGTAAATGAGTACAGACTTTCCGAGCGCAAGGTTCCTGCCGGCCAGGAGCTGCCGTCAACAGACGGAGCGGCAGCCAAGACTTGCCAGCGGTCGGCGATCGTCGATGTCGCAGCCGACCTGACCGATTTCAACGTCAACCAGAATGCGTGGATCTCCTCCATGCTTCTCTACCGTCTCGGCTTCTTCGGCATCGACTGGGATCACACGCCGTTTCTCGACAACAAGGCGTCGTTCCAGCGGGGCGTAAACCAGGCGGTTCGCCGCACCTCGGTCGAACTCGTCGATACGCTCGGGCGCGTCCGCGGGACGTCAGGGATCAATAACGATCTGCAGAAGGCGCGCGGCAACCTGCAATTCGACGAGTACAGCTGGTACTTCGGCCTTGATCCGTTCGGACCGAAGACACCGACGCCGAGCTATTATCGCTCGGCGCTCGACAGCCTGCGCAAGTTCAATACCGACCTCGCCGCCTGCAACGCCGTCTTCGATGGGCGGGCGGATAACCTGATCCAGTTCATCGACCGCATCGCCAACGATCTCGGCAGTACCTCCGACGTGCTCGCGGACCGCTCGCAGAACCATCATCGGGGCTGGTTCGATACACGTGCAGACGATCGCTTCTGGTTCGCCTATGGTCAGCTTTACGCTTATTACGCCATCCTGGCGGCTGCACAGTCAGACTTTTCTCAAGTTATCGCGGAGCGCAATCTGGGCGCCATCTTTGGCGCAACAATGAGACAGTTCCAGGCGGCACTGAAGATCCAGCCGGCAATCATTTCTAACGGCCGGGAAGACGGCTGGCTTATGCCGAGCCATCTGGCAACGATGGGCTTCTATATTCTCCGCGTCCGGTCGAACCTCGTCGAGGTCCGCTCCGTGCTCGATCGCTGAGCGCTTGCTTAGTTGATCAGCTTCATACGGATCGCCTTGGCGACAAGCTGCGTCCGGTTCACACAGTCGAGCTTCTTGATGGCGCTCGTCATGTAGGCATTCACTGTGTGGTCGGATAGCGAGAGGATCTGGCCGATCTCGATCGACGTTTTTCCCTGCGCCGTCCACCGGACGACCTCGCGTTCGCGAGCGGAAAGGGGCGTGTGTTCCGGAAGCTTCGAATGCTGCGTGCGATGATACGCGTCGAGCAGATGGAGGATCGCAATGGTGAGTTCGTTGAGCTCGGTCTGCGCGAGCAGTGGGCGGTCGCCGGCCAGCCAAAACAGGATGCGCTCGCCGTCGCGAGTGTAGGCGGGCACCGCAACGCCTGTCGGTATGCCGAAGTGATGCAGAAGTTTGCTCAACTCATTGGGGAAAATTTCGGCGGAGGAACTGTCCAGAAGGCTCCATGAGCGCGGCAGGGCCGACTCGCTCATGCCCATTGCCAGCATTGGAAAACGCATGATGCGGGCGCGGTCGAACTGATTGAAGTATGCGGACGGAAGCGTCGTTTCGATGACCAGGGCCTTGAGGAGGACGCTTTCAGGAGCGGGCGCGAGCAACAGCGTGATATGCCGGAAGCCGTAGGCGCGGGCTACCTTTACAAGAACTTGCGCGAATTCGGCCCTGGTATTGACAGCTGAAATCTCTGTGGCCAGGGACAACTGTCTTTCCAAGGTAGTCATGTAAGACATCGATGCGTCCCTGCTTACCTTCATATCAGCGCCATAGAATATGCAAACTGATATATTTGCTAGTGCGAAACAGGAAGGCGCGCAGCGATTAATTTCAAATGTATTACTTTAACCACAGCGGATCGTCCCATGGTTGCGTTTTTGTTTTCCAAAAACGCAACTTCAGGCACAATCGAGTTCCTCTTCTACGCCGCAGGAAAGCACACGGGTTCGCCGGAGAATAGCGCAAAGCGTCTTCGAATCACTTGGCGATCAGATCTTGTCCTTCACCCTTGGCCTTTTTTGTCAGCTGCTCGAGGAAACCGAGCATCACCGCGGAGACGACGAACGCAAGATGCATTGCCGTCAGCCACATGATTTTGCTGTCGGTGTATTGCTCGGCATTCAGGAAGACCTGGAGGAGGTGAATCGATGAAATTGCCACAATCGACGAGGCCACCTTGACCTTGAGGCTGCCGGCGTCGAGCTTGCCAATGAACGAGACGTCCTCTTCGCTCTCGTCAAAGCGGCTGACGAAGTTCTCGTACCCGGAGATCATCACCATAACGATGAGGCTCGCGACCAGCGCTGCGTCAATCAGGCCGAGCATGGCCAGGATCATTTCCCCCTCGTTGAGGACAAACACGCCGCCGGCCACCTTAAGGAATTTGTAACCGAAGGACACGGCGTACACGGCGAGCGCAAGAGCGAGACCGAGATAGAAGGCGACGAGTATCCAACGGCTCGAAAGGATGATGCGCTCGACAATCAGTTCGAGTGATTTCATGTCCGGTCCTCGCAATGTTAGAATCAATGCCTGACAGATAGCGGCTTGGATGAGCGTTGGGCAACCAGCGCGCTATTCACAGTCTCGGCATATTTCGCTATCCCGTTGAAACAATATGGCCGCGCCTATCGAGCGCAGAAAACCGGGGAACGGGGATGGCAGCACACAAGTCCGACATCGAGATCGCGCGCGCGGCGAACAAGAGACCGATCTTCGAGATCGGTGCAAAGCTCGGTATTCCGGCCGAGCAATTGGCGCCTTATGGGCATGACAAGGCTAAGCTCAGCGCGCAATTCATTGCCGCGCAGGCAGACAGGCCCGACGGCAAGCTGATCCTCGTCACGGCAATCAATCCGACCCCGGCAGGCGAGGGCAAGACGACAACGACCGTCGGTCTCGGCGACGGGCTGAACCGGATCGGCAAGAAGGCGATCGTCTGCATCCGCGAGGCCTCGCTTGGGCCATGCTTCGGAGTGAAGGGCGGGGCGGCGGGCGGCGGCTATGCCCAGGTCATTCCGATGGAAGACATCAACCTGCATTTCACCGGTGATTTCCATGCGATCACGTCGGCCCACAATTTGCTCGCAGCGATGGTCGACAATCACATCTATTGGGGCAACGAACAGGATATTGACCTCAGGCGCGTCACGTGGCGGCGCGTCATGGATATGAACGATCGGGCGCTGCGCGAGATGGTCTCTTCGCTGGGTGGTGTGGCCAACGGCTTTCCCCGGCAGAACGGCTTCGACATCACGGTCGCTTCCGAGGTGATGGCCATTCTTTGCCTCGCCAAGGACCTCGAGGATCTGGAAGAACGCCTCGGCAACATCATCATCGGCTACCGTCGCGACAAGTCGGCCGTCTATGCCCGCGACCTGAAGGCCGATGGGGCTATGGCGGTTCTTCTGAAGGACGCCATGCAGCCGAACCTCGTCCAGACGCTGGAAAACAATCCGGCCTTCGTCCATGGCGGCCCCTTCGCCAACATTGCCCACGGCTGCAACTCGGTGATTGCGACGAAAACGGCGTTGAAGCTTGGCGACTATGTCGTGACCGAGGCGGGCTTCGGCGCGGATCTCGGAGCCGAGAAATTCTTCGATATCAAGTGCCGCAAGGCGGGACTGAAGCCGGATGCCGCCGTCATCGTTGCGACGGTGCGTGCGCTCAAGATGAACGGCGGTGTAAAGAAGGAAGATCTCGGAACGGAGAATGTCGCTGCGCTGAGAAAGGGCTGCTCCAATCTCGGGCGCCATGTCGCCAACGTTCGCAAGTTCGGCGTTCCGGTTGTCGTTGCCATTAATCATTTTATCTCGGACACCGATGCGGAAATCGCTGCGGTGAAGGAGTATGTCTCGCGCCTCGGGGCAGAAGCGATCCTCTGCCGGCACTGGGCCGAGGGCTCTGCCGGTATCGAGGAGCTTGCTTACAAGGTGGTCGAGCTCGCGGAATCGGGACAGTCGAGATTCGAGCCGCTTTATCCCGACGATGTCTCCCTGTTCGAGAAGATCGAGATCGTCGCTTCGAAGATTTATCACGCAGGAGAGGTGACCGCTGACAAGGCGGTGAGGGACCAATTGCTTGCCTGGGAAGAGCAGGGTTATGGACACCTGCCGGTCTGCATGGCCAAGACGCAGTACTCCTTCTCAACCGATCCGAACCTGCGGGGTGCGCCGGAAGGGCATATCGTGCCGGTCCGTGAAGTTCGCCTATCGGCGGGCGCGGGCTTCGTTGTTGCCATCACAGGCGAGATCATGACCATGCCCGGCCTGCCGAGATCGCCGTCGGCGGAGCGGATTTACTTGAACGATCAAGGGTATATCGAAGGGTTGTTCTAATCTTCGATTAAGGACGGGAGAGCTTATTGTCCCAGCCTATCAATTTGGAACCGATAATGTCGGCCTATTGGCGAAGCTGCGTTTTTGCCGTGGCTGCAGTTGTTTCTGTGATGGCAAGCAGCGCTGCGACCGGTGAGTCGGTTGCTACCGAACAAAGCATGGCCGACTTCATGAAGGGCAATCCCGACTGCGTGGAGTTCAACGATCAATGTTCGATCTGTACCGTGGTCGACGCCAAGGCCAATTGCTCCACGCCTAAGATAGCCTGCATCAAGAAGCCTTATGTCTGTACGCGGCGTTCGGACAAGTGAGTTGACGTCGACGGATGGCCGAGAGCCGCGATAAGGGACATTGGCGAAGCTTGCTAATGACAGTAGCGATATCCGCCCTTGCGTTCCAAGACATCGAGGTGGAAGTGGGTTTCGTGTGCTGCATCGCTTTCCGGATCCAGCACTGTCGTGAAGAAGAGGCAGCCTGCGGAACTGACTGTGCGCTGGAAGGCACCGATCAGAGTCGAATCCTCGCGGCGAGGCTGCACGGCGATATCCTTCCCTTTTTCGAAGCTGAAACTTGCGATGTCGATCGCGTTGCCGCGGGCATGCTCGGACACCTTGCCGGTCTCGGCACCATTGCGCAGGCGACAGATGTAGGATGATGCCTGGTTGATGCCGACTATGCTCCCCTGATCCGGCGCGGCAACGCGGGCGGCCGGGATGACACTTTCCTTCATCCAGCGGGCGAGGCCGAGAGCCACGGGGCATCGGAAGACGGCATCCGGTTTTATCTTGATGCCCGGAAGGACCTCGGTGACCTTGATGGGCTTGTCGATGCCGCAACCGTTGCCATCATCGATGCGCGAGATGTCCTTGAAGACGACGCCAAGGGCCTGAAGCTCCTTCACACATTCAGAATGTTCCGCATCGCTCTCGGGGGCGATTGTCAGGTGTTGCTCCTCGAGCGTCTGCTGGGAGGGGAGCTTCGGCCCCTGCTTTTCCAACGGAGGAGAAGAGCCGGAAGGCGGCTGAGTGACCGGCGGCGTTTCGGTATCGGGCCTTTCCGGTTTTGGTTCGGGCTTAGGGGGAAGTCCTGGCGTGGGTTCTGCTGTAATTGATTTACCCGGACGGATTTCAGGTCGAGGGCCTTTCTCCGGCAGGCCTGCGTTGGTCAGGAGGCCAATGCAGCTCAGCGCCGCCAGTATCACGATGATCTTCTTCACACATCCACCCTTGTACGTTCGCCCCGGGGAGAGAACGTGCGGATGCGGTTTTCGTTGCAATTTCGCAACGTTGATTGCTACGGTATAAATATGACTTATTAAATCAAGATATCGCGGGTCTGATATATTGACAATTATAGTCATGTTTTTTATGCGGCGAAAAGAAGGCGAGAAATCTTGCCTGAAAGCCTAGCCAGCCCATCGAAAGCGCAACCGCGCCACGACCAGCCAGCCCGGTGACATTTCTCTCAAGGGGTTGTTTTCATGATCGTCCGGCACTCGCGCTCGGTTCTTTTGGCTTGCACGGCATTCGTCACGCTCGGCCTTACATCCATTTCACTAGCACAGACGACGGAGAAGCCCGCCGCGTCTGCCGGCGACAGCACGGTGCTGCAGCCGATCGTGGTCAAGGGCAAGCGCGTTGCAGCTAAGCCCGGCAGCGTTGCCGACACGCCGCTCGCCTCGCAGACGACGCAGGAAACGATCCTCAAGAAGAACGTCAACAACCTTGCGGATTTTGGCCGCACGGTGGATCCGGGCGTAACCTATGTGCCGAAGCAGGGCGGTGCCTTCCTGCGCGGCCTTGGTGGTCCCCGCATTACGACGATGGTGGATGGCGTTCCGATCCCGTTCCTGTCGAACGCTGCGCGTGCCGCCAACCCGATCACGGACACCACCAACGCCGACGGCGGCATGAATACCTTCGACTTCCAATCGCTTTCGACGCTGGATGTCGTACGCGGTGCGGACTCCAGCCGCGCCGGTTCGGGCGCGCTCGCCGGTGCATTTGTCCTGCGCACATTGGAGCCGGAGGATCTGATCGAGCCCGGCCGTGATTGGGGCGGCGTTACCAAGTTCGACTATGACGGTACCGACCGCAGCGCTGGCGGTTCTCTGGCTGTTGCAAAGAAGATCAACAACACCTCTGTCCTGTTCCAGGGCTCGTATCGAAAGGGGCATGAGATCGAGAACAACGGCAAGGTCGATACCATCGGACCGACCCGCACGGAGGCCAATCCGGCCGACTACGACCAGAACAACCTGCTCTTCAAGCTGCGGCAGCAGCTGGAAGGCGGCCACATGGTTGGGATCACCGCCGAACGCTTCAGCCGCGATACGACGACCGATCTGAAAACCCTTCAGGGCGCAACAACCGGCTCTTCCCGAGTCTACAAGATCGGCGACTATGACGGTACGGAAGACAATCGGCGTGAACGCGTTTCGTTGGATTACCAGTTCGAGGCGCCCAGTGCTGACTCGACCTTTGATGCGGCACGGATGAGCCTTTACTGGCAGCGTCTGACCCGTGAGGCAGGTGCCGAGGGTACCCGCGTCGGCACCGTCGCCGGCCCCTGGCTGCGCAACAACCAGATTCAGGAAAACGACTATGGTTTGACGGGTAACCTCACGTCCCGCTTTGCGACGGGCACATTTGAGCACGAGGTCAATATTGGCGGGGATGTCTCGCTCTTCAACGCGACATCCTTCATCGACGGCCTCGACGCTTGCATTCTCGGAACTGCCAGCGCTACCGCGAAGGCCTTTTCATGCCCGAATCTTCATGCCGACCAGGCTGATATTCCTGATGTCGATGGAGCACGCCTTGGCCTCTTCGTCGATGACAAGATCTCCTTCGGCAATAGCGGCTTTGCCCTCACGCCCGGTTTGCGCTTTGACTGGTACGACTACGACCCGAAGCAGACGGCCGCCTTTGAAGACAATCCGGGCTTTGCGGCCAACGGCCTGCCTGATGGAAGCGACGGTTCGCGCTTCTCGCCGAAGCTGCTTGCAACTTATCAGGTCGCGCCCGCAGTCGAACTCTTTGCGCAATGGTCAATGGCCTTCCGCGCGCCGACCATCAATGAACTCTATCTTGATTTCTCCAACCCTGCCTTCGGTTACGCTACCGTCGGCAATCCCGACCTGAAGCCGGAAACGGCGAACGGTTTCGAGATCGGCGCGAACTTCGGTGATAGCGATACGGGCGGTCGCGTCACGGCGTTCCACAATCTCTACCGGAACTTCATCGACAGTGAGACCAGCTTCGCCAATCCGCTCTATCCGGCGGGCCTGACCAGCTATTTCAATCGAAATCGCGTCCAGATATCGGGCGTCGAATTGGAGGCACATAAGCTCTTCGACAACGGCATCAACCTCCACGGCTCGCTTGCTTATGCCTACGGCAAGGACACCGACACGAACGAGTATCTGCGCTCGGTCGCGCCGCTCAAGGCAATTGTCGGCGCCGGCTATCAGCGCGAAACCTGGGGCACGGACCTGTCGCTTGTCACCTCCGCCGGCATGCGCAGTGACGGCAACACCAGGACCTTCGACGCACCTGGCTATGGCGTTGTCGATCTGACGGCCTGGTGGGAGCCGGAACAGACCAAGGGGCTGCGTATCCAGGGCGGCATCTACAACCTGTTCGATAAGACCTACTACAACGCCGTTGCGCTTAAGGACCTCAACAACACGACGGTCCCAAGCAATAGCAATACGGCGCAACCGCTGGACTTCTATTCGGAGCCTGGCCGGGTGTTCAAGATCTCGCTCGTACAGCGGTTCTAACGCGAGGGAAGGGCGGCCGTTGTGCCGCCCTTTTTATTCCCGGATTTCGGCTCTTGCGCTTGGTCCGATCTCACGCTAACAATTTCGCCCATGAACACGTCCTTGAATATTGCAGTTTGGTGGTGGGCTCGCTGAGGCGGCCTCGACCAATCGTGTCCAAAGACGACGATGAGCCGCCCGGAAAACGCCAGGCGGCTTTTTTGTTTTTAAGGCTGCCTGTCATCCGGGCCCGATAACGGAGTGGAACAATGGTAACGATCCTTCGTGATGACGGAGCGGAAATTTACGAGACCCGGGGCGGTATCACCGTTACCCGGCAGCGGCGCGCGATTCCTTACGCCGATGCGGTCTCCTCCTATATCGACAAGCTCGACGAGCGCCGCGGTGCCGTCTTCTCGTCGAATTACGAATATCCGGGCCGTTACACACGTTGGGACACCGCCGTCGTCGATCCGCCGCTCGGTATTTCCTGCAATGGCCGCCAGGTTTGGATCGAAGCCTACAACGAGCGTGGTGCGGTAATCCTCGCCTTTGTCGCCGAGCGCTTGAAGACAATTTCCGACCTCGTGCTCGGTGCGACCTCGGCACGCCGTCTCGACCTAACGGTGAAGACGCCGGAGCGCGCGTTTACCGAGGAAGAACGCTCGAAGATCCCCACCGTCTTTACGGTGCTGCGCGCCGTCACCGATCTCTTCTATTCGAAGGCGGATGCGAGCCTCGGCCTCTATGGCGCCTTCGGCTACGATCTTGCCTTCCAGTTCGATGCGATCAATCTGAAGCTGACGCGCCCGGCCGGCCAGCGCGACATGGTGCTCTACCTGCCGGATGAGATCCTCGTCGTCGACAACTACTCGGCCAAAGCCTGGATCGACCGCTACGATTTCGAAAAGGGCGGGCTTTCCACCGAGGGCAAGGCGGGCGACATTCCTGCCGAACCCTTCCAGCGCACGGATGCCATCCCACCGAAGAGCGATCATCGCCCCGGCGAATACGCCGATCTTGTCGTCAAGGCGAAGGAAAGCTTCCGCAAGGGCGACCTCTTCGAAGTGGTTCCCGGCCAGAAATTCATGGAACGCTGCGACAGCAAGCCGTCCGACATTTCCAAGCGGCTGAAGGCGATCAACCCGTCGCCCTATTCCTTCTTCATCAATCTCGGCAACCAGGAATATCTCGTCGGTGCTTCGCCTGAGATGTTCGTGCGAGTGTCGGGCCGCCGCATCGAAACCTGCCCGATCTCGGGCACGATCAAACGCGGGGATGATCCGATCGCCGACAGCGAGCAGATCCTGAAGCTCTTGAATTCCAAGAAGGACGAGTCCGAGTTGACGATGTGCTCGGACGTCGACCGCAACGACAAGTCACGCGTCTGCGAGCCAGGTTCGGTCAAGGTCATCGGTCGCCGCCAGATCGAGATGTATTCGCGTCTCATCCACACCGTCGACCACATCGAGGGCCG
The DNA here is from genome assembly GCF_000510625.1 of Rhizobium sp. IBUN. Lineage (NCBI taxonomy): Bacteria > Pseudomonadati > Pseudomonadota > Alphaproteobacteria > Hyphomicrobiales > Rhizobiaceae > Rhizobium > Rhizobium sp. IBUN. Next base: position 41,086 of record NZ_AZNV01000017.1, on the reverse strand, counting down.
ACTTCGCGACGACATGGATGCCTTCGACGGCTTCCTCAGCCACGCCTGGGCCGTGACGGTGACCGGCGCGCCGAAACTCTGGGCCATGCGCTTCATCGAAAGCCATGAGAAGAGCCCGCGCGCCTGGTATGGCGGCGCGATCGGCATGGTTGGCTTCAACGGCGACATGAACACTGGCCTGACGCTGCGCACCGTGCGCATCAAGGACGGCATCGCCGAAGTCCGGGCAGGGGCGACCTTGCTCAACGATTCCGATCCGCACGAAGAAGAAGCCGAAACCGAACTGAAGGCCTCCGCCATGCTTTCCGCCATCCGCGATGCCAAGGCCGGCAACTCCGGCAAGGTCAGCCGCGACGTTGCCGTCGTCGGCAAGGGCGTCAAGATCCTGCTCGTCGACCACGAAGACAGTTTCGTGCACACGTTGGCGAATTATTTCCGCCAGACAGGGGCGACGGTCTCCACCGTGCGCACACCGGTGCCGGAGGAAATCTTCGACCGGCTGGATCCTGATCTCGTCGTGCTGTCGCCGGGGCCCGGCAATCCGAAGGACTTCGATTGCAAGGCGACGATCAAGAAGGCGCGGGCGCGCAACCTGCCGATCTTCGGCGTCTGCCTCGGCCTGCAGGCATTGGCGGAAGCCTATGGCGGCGAGCTTCGCCATCTGGCAGTGCCGATGCATGGCAAGCCGTCGCGTATCCGCATTCTTGAACCTGGTTTGGTTTTCTCCGGCCTTGGCAAGGAAGTGACGGTGGGCCGCTATCACTCGATTTTCGCCGATCCATCGACTCTGCCGCGTGAATTCATGATCACGGCGGAAAGCGAAGACGGCACGATCATGGGTATCGAGCACACCAAGGAGCCGATCGCGGCGGTGCAGTTCCACCCGGAATCGATCATGACGCTTGGCGGCGATGCCGGCATGCGGATGATCGAGAACGTCGTCGCCCATCTCTCACGCAAGGCAAAGACCAAGGCGGCCTGACGGCGGCGCGGCTCTCGATGGAAACCTCGCTCTATCTGCCGGTCAAAGGCTTTCTGGAGGCGGCAGGCTATGTCGTCAAAGGCGAGATCGGCGGATGCGATCTCGTCGGCTTGACCGAGGGCGAGCCGCCTGTCGTGGTGGTGTGCGAGTTGAAGCTCAGCTTCAACCTCGAGCTCGTCCTGCAGGCGGTCGATCGCGCCGCCATGAGCGACGAGGTGTGGATCGCTGCCCGCGTGTCCGCCAAGGGACGCGGGCGCGAGGCTGACAAGCGCTACCGCGATCTTTGCCGCCGCCTCGGGATCGGCATGCTCGGCGTGTCCGACGGCGGCGACGTCAGTGTCATCGTCAGCTCGGTTTCGCCGATGCCGCGCACAAATCCGAAACGCCGGTCGCGGCTGGTCAGGGAACATCAGCGCCGGCGCGGCGATCCCGCCGTCGGCGGCAGTACGCGTGCGCCTGTCATGACGGCCTATCGCCAGCGTGCGCTGATCTGCGCTGCAGCACTCCAGCAGGGTTTGGTGCGACCGCGCGACATGAAGACGCTGGCGCCGGACGCGGGGAAGATCCTGCTCGGCAATGTCTACGGTTGGTTCGAACGGCGAGACAAGGGCGTCTATGCCCTGACGGCAGTGGGCGAAGCGGCGCTCCTCCGCTGGCCGCAATCCGTCAGCATCGCTGCTGAAGGCGGTAGTACAGGTATCGTTGACCCGGCGGAGAATTTCTGACGCCATCCGGAATGAGCAGTGGTCGCCGGCATAGCACTTGTGCGCACGCAGCCCCAAGATTGTTGGCTACAGGACCGCGCAATTGAACGCCGGCTTAGCTACGTGCGGCGGTCGATAGGCCGGACCTCCAGTAACGCAACCTTTATCGGAGGCCCGTGGTCGCGGCGTTCCAATCGCCCTAGCTTACCCGTTGTGAAAAATGCTGCGACGCTCGCTGGGGCCGCAATGGGTCCAGCCAATCCCGAGGCTCGACCATGATTACGTTCACGCTCAATGGACAGAAAAGAACTTTTGACGGCGATCCGGATACGCCGCTGCTATGGGTTATCCGCGATTTTGAAAGGTTGACAGGCACGAAATACGGTTGCGGCGTCGCCCAATGCGGCGCCTGCACTGTGCACATGGACGGCTTTACGCGTCGCTCCTGCATTACCCCGATTTCGACAGCTGAGGGCTCCGAGATCATTACGATCGAAGGGGTCGAAGGCAAGGAAGCGGAGGCTGTGAAAACCGCCTGGATCGCGATCGACGTGCCGCAATGCGGCTACTGTCAGTCGGGCCAGATCATGTCGGCCGTCTCGTTGCTGCAGAACATTCCCAAGCCGACCGACGAGGATATCGACGGTGCCATGGCCGGGAATATCTGTCGATGCGCCACCTACCACCGGATACGCGCGGCCATTCACAACGCCGCTGCTTCGATGGAGGGTTGAGCCATGACGATCCAGGAAATTTCAACAACGCGCCGCGCCTTTCTTGCGGGCACGGGTGGATTGGTGATCGGCTTTGCGCTGATGCCGAAGGTATCCGCCTTCGCCGCCGAAAGCGGTGTGCAGGCCGGTGGCCCGGATTCGCTGGTGACGCTGAACACCTTCGTCAGGATCGGCACCGACGATATGGTGACGATCCTTTCCAAGCATATCGAGTTCGGGCAGGGGCCGTTCACTGGCCTCGCGACGCTGGTGGCCGAAGAGTTGGATGCCGATTGGGGGCAGATGCGCGCCGTGCATTCGCCCGCCGACGACAAGGTCTATGCCAACCTCGCCTTTGGCTTGCAGGGCACCGGGGGTTCGTCATCCATCGCCAATTCCTACGAGCAGTTCCGCAAGGCGGGCGCAACGGCACGGGCCATGCTGGTTGCGGCAGCCGCCAATGAATGGAACGTGCCGGCTAGCGAAATCACGGTCGAAAAGGGCCGCGTCAAGCATGCCGGTTCGGGCAAGGAGAGCGGCTTCGGTGCGCTGGCAACGCAAGCCGCGGGCATCAAGCCGCCGTCTAACGTCAATCTCAAGAACCCCGCGAACTTCACGCTTATCGGTCAGGAATTGCCGAAACTCGACACGTTCTCCAAGACCAATGGCCAGGCGATCTATACGCTGGACATCGTGCCCGACAATCTTCTTGTCGCGGTGGTGGCTCACCCGGATCATTTCGGAGCTGCGGTCAAATCCTTCGACGACAGTGAAGCCCGCAAGGTAAAAGGCGTGGTCGATGTCAAGCAGCTGCCGCAGGGAGTTGCCGTCTATGCCGACAATACCTTTGCCGCACTGAAGGGCCGGTCAGCGCTGAAGGTCGAGTGGGATCTGTCGAAGGCGGAAACGCGCTCCAGCAACCAACTCTCTGCCGACTACGCCAAGGCGCTGAGCGAAAAGGGCATCGTGGCATCTGACAAAGGCGACGTCGAAAAAGCCTTCGGCGATGCAAATCTGAAGATACTGGAGGCCCAGATCATCTTTCCGTTCCTTGCCCATGCCCCGATGGAGCCTCTCGACGCGGTCTTCATCAAGGCGGCGGATGGAAGTCTCGACGTCTATAATGGTGCGCAGTTTCCCGGAATGGACAAGGCGACGGCGGCGAAGATCGTCGGGCTTGATCCGTCGAAGGTCCGGCTGAATACCCAGATCACCGGCGGCAGCTTCGGGCGCAAGGCGCAGTTTGGTTCGCCCTATATGCAGGAGGCGGCGGCAGTCTTTGCGGCGACCGACCAGTCGCGTCCGGTCAAGCACATGTGGACGCGCGAGGACGATATTCGCGGCGGCTATTACCGCCCGATGTATCTTCACAAGATGCGCGGCGCCATCGATGCGGATGGCCGCATCGTCGCCTGGGATCAGGCGATCGTCGGCCAATCGATCTTGGCCAAGGCGGATCTCGACAGCACTTCGGTCGAAGGGGCCTCGGACCTGCCCTACGACGTGCCGAACCTGCGAGTGGTGTCGCATAATGTGAACCTGTCGATCCCGCCGTTGTGGTGGCGGTCGGTCGGGCATACGCATACCGGATTTGCGGTCGAGACTTTCCTCGACGAACTGTTCCAGATGGCTGGCAAGGATCCGGTTCTGGGGCGGCTCCAGCAGTTGAAGGAGGACCCGCGTTACGCGGGCGTGTTGAACAAGGCCGCCGAGCTTGCCGATTGGGGAGGGAAGGTCCCCGAAGGCAGAGAGCGCGGCGTGGCGGTGGTCAAGAGCTTCAACACCTATGTCGGCCAGGTGGTCGAAGTCTCGGCTGGGACCGATGGCGTGCCTCGTGTCCACAAGGTCTGGTGTGCGGTCGATTGCGGCGTGGCGATCAACCCGAACGTCATCAAGGCACAAATGGAAGGCGGCATCGGCTATGGTCTCGGCGCGGTGCTGTTCGATGCCGTGACGCTTGGGGAGGGCGGCGCGATCATGCAGTCGAACTTCCACGACTATCGGTCGATCCGGATCAATGAGATGCCGGATGTCGAGGTCGCCGTTATCAAATCCGATGCGCCGCCTACGGGTGTCGGGGAGCCAGGCGTACCGCCCGTCGGACCCGCGACGGCGAATGCCTGGCGGCGACTGACCGGTGCGCCGGTTCGCAGCCTTCCGATCGTTGCCGTGGCGACGAGCTGAGGGAGGCGGAGATGAAAAGCAGACTAGCACTCGCCTGCGCAGCAGGCGGCCTCTCTCTTCTTGCGGCTTTGCCCGCCTCGTTCATGGCGCTGGCGCAGACGGCGCCCGCGTCCGACATGTCGACACTCAAGCCCGCGGCATCCTTTTCGTCGATCGCCGATCAGAAGGCGCGCTCGGTCGCTCTCTTCGAAGAGGCAAGCAAAGTGATCGAGCATCCCCGATGTCTGAACTGCCATCCGGCGGGCGACAGGCCGCTGCAGACGATGGCGATGCATCCGCATCAGCCGCCGGTGACCCGCGGCGATGGCGGAATGGGTGTGCCCGGCATGATGTGCAATACCTGTCACGGCGCGGACAATGCCACTGTCGTGGGGCAATCGCCGACGTTGAAGAGCATTCCCGGCAATCCGGCCTGGCATCTGGCGCCGATCGAAATGGCGTGGGTGGGCAAGTCGCTCGGCGAAATCTGTCAGCAGCTCAAGGACCCGGCCCGCAACGGCGGCAGGGATCTGAGCAAGATCGTCGAGCACATGTCCCATGACAGCCTCGTCGGCTGGGGCTGGAACCCCGGGGAGGGCCGCGAGCCCGCGCCGGGCACCCAGGCGGAGTTCGGTGAGTTGATCAAGGCCTGGGTCGACACGGGAGCCGCCTGTCCGGCCGGATGATGAGACGGCGTCAAGCGTCGGTCAGTCTCGACGCTTGACGACCCTAAGGTTCGGCTCCAGGCGCTTTTTCGAAGCCGAGCGTCTTGTAGAGGGCCTGGTTTTGTGACCTTGACCTTTGACAAACGGTACGGCTTCGCCCATATGAACCCCATTGGCCGCCTGTGCGATTTTCGCGCGGGCGGTTTTGCGTTTGGATAGGTTGGTTTCTGCAATTCATTCGCATCCGCACCGATGTCTGCGCAGGGGATGAAGATGGACGAGAAGGGCAATCTTACGGTTCGGCGGTTGGCGCTCTGGGGCATCCCGATGTCGTTCGGCGTGATGGGCCTGAAGATGCTTGCATGGTGGATAACCGGTTCGGTGGCATTGCTGTCGGACGGGCTGGAATCGACGGTCAACGTCGTTGCCGCCTTCATCGCCTTCTTCGTCATCCGCTATGCGCAGAAACCGGCCGACCACGATCATCCGTTCGGTCATCATAAAGCGGAATATCTTTCGGCCGTAACCGAGGGCGCGTTGATCGTCGTGGCGGCGCTCTTGATCGTCAACGAGGCGATTGGGCATCTCTTCGATCCCCAGATGCTGGATGCGCCGGCGCTCGGTCTTGCGATCAACTTCGTCGCCGGCGTGATCAATGCCGTCTGGGCGCAGATCCTGATCAGAACCGGGCACAAGTATCGCTCGGCAGCGCTGACGGCGGATGGCCAGCATATCATGTCTGACGTCTTCACTTCGGTCGGCGTTCTTATCGGCCTGCTTCTGGCGCTGGCCACCGGCTATGCAATCTTCGACCCTGTGCTTGCCATTCTGGTTGCCGTCAACATTCTTTATCAGGGCTGGAAGGTGATCTCGAATTCGATCGGTGGCCTGATGGATCAGGCTGTCACATCCGAGGAGGAGGAGGCGATCAAGCAGGCGATTGCCACCCATGCCGCCGGCTCGATCGGCGTGCACGATCTGAAGACGCGCCGCGCGGGCGCGGTCACCTTTGTCGATTTTCATCTTGTCGTGCCGGCAGCCATGTCTGTAAGGCAGGCGCACGATATCTGCGATCGCCTTGAAGATGCCATCCGTGCAGCGCATCGGGGCTCCAGCATCGCCATTCACGTGGAGCCGGAGGGCGAAAAGGCTCATGGCATCCGCGTCAAAGTCATCAAGGAGGCTTGAATGCCCACAACAGACGTATCCAACCTGTCCATGCTGGGTAGCCAGACGGAATCTCCGAAATCACCCGAAGAGGCCGTTCTTGAGAAGGTGCCGTCGAGTCATGCCAGCACCGACTATGTCGTCCGCTTCACAGCACCGGAATTCACGTCGCTCTGCCCGATGACGGGCCAGCCCGATTTCGCCCACATCGTGATCGATTACATCCCGAACGAATGGCTGGTGGAATCGAAGTCGCTGAAGCTCTTCCTGCATGCTTTCCGCAACCATGGTGCATTCCACGAGGATTGCTCGGTCTATATCGCCAAGCGGCTTGTCGAATTGCTCGACCCGAAGTGGCTTCGAATTGGCGCCTACTGGTATCCGCGCGGTGGTATTCCGATCGACGTCTTCTGGCAGACCGGCAAGCCGCCGGAGGGCGTGTGGCTGCCCGACCAGGGTGTCGCAACCTATCGCGGCCGCGGCTGATGATTTGAAAAGAGTCGGTGGCGATCGTCTCGTATCGCCGTCGTATCAGTCGCCTGATTTGGTGGGATCGAGCGGGAAGCTTGCGCGATCCATCCGCAGCGGGCGCTTCACGCCGCCGAGCCAGCCCCGGATCAGGTTTCTCGTCTTGATGCCCTCGAGGCAGAGCCGCATTAGGTTCTTGCGCAGCTTGCTCCGGGGGGTGAAGGCGCGGTCGATCGACCTGCGTACGAAAGCCGTCTTGTCGGCGCTGCCGTCCAGGAACTGCATCTGGATGACCGGCGCCGGTTCGATCTGGTAGGCCTTCAGCCAAGCGCGATGCCACATATAGGCATCGAGGAGGCCGTAAATCTTGGTATCCTCGAGCATCCGTTTTGCCGCGCGCGGGCCGATGACGTAGCCTGCTGTCCCGACACGGTTCTGGAACACCCGTGTTGCCCTGTAGATGCCGTCGGTCCAGACGGGCGTCCTTGCCAGGATATGCGGGCGCGGCGCGAATTCGAGATCGTAGGCGCAGTCGCCGTCCTCGGCGCGCGCTTCAATGCTGGCGAGTACATCGGCAAAGCTTTCGGCAAGCACCGCATCGTCTTCGAGGATCAACGTCTGCTCGTTGCGGTCGATGATGATCTGCCAGGCGATCCTGTGCGAGGTGAAACAGGCAACGTCTTCGCGCAGCGTCGGGCTCGGCCAGCTGTTTGCTGCCTTCTGGCAATCTTCTGCAGAAAGGTCGCGGGCTTCGAACGCATCCAGGAACTTGAAATCGAGGCCAAGTCTGCGCATCTGCTGCGTCTGGAACTGTCGTCTCTTCTCCTCGGCCTTCCGACTGATGATAAGGATCTTCACTGATGCCCGCCTGCTCGACAATGTCGGCGGACCTTATCCGCCCGGCGGGGGCTTATCAATCGATGCGGTGCCATGCCCACGGAAACTCGGGGCCAATGGCCGATTAGGCGGATGCCGGATCTCGGATCAGACGTCGAAGCTGTCGTCATTGTCGGATTGATCGTCGTCGCTGTCGTCGTAAGCGGCCTGCTGCAGACTGGCATCGTCGTTATCGTTGTCATTATCGTCGACGACCTGTTGTGCGTTGCCGGTATCATTCGATGCCTGCTGCTTGTCGCCGTCGCTGTTGAAATAGTTGTTGATGACAGTCTCTTCAGTCGGCGCGTTGCCGAAGGGATTGTTGCCGGCAAGCGGGCTACCCCAGCCAAGCGACGACATGTGGCTCCCGAAGATCCCGCTCAGCGAATTGGCAAGCAACATGCCGCCCGCAACGCCAGCCGCCGTGCCGAGCGCGCCCTGCAGGAAGCTGCCGCCCGCGGAAGGTGCCGCCGCCTGTGAGCTCCAGGGACCGGTCGGCTGCTGCGGCACGGCTCGAGGTGACGTGTCGAAGCCGCGCTCCTGCTGGATCTGCTGACGCGGGGCGCTTCCCCACGGACCGGAGGAGGGCGGAGGCGCCGCCGGCTGCTGCGGTGCCTGGCTGCTGCCGAAGATCGAGCTAAGGAAGCCGCCACCCTGTTCGGCCTTGTGGTATTCGCTTTGGTCGGCCTCGAGCAGACGAATGCGCTCCTCCAACTGCTTGATGTGGTTGGCTGCCGCTTCGAGGCCCTTCTCTTGCACGATCACGGCTTGCGCAAGATAATAGGTGGCATAAGGCTGCTCGCGCGTTCCCTGATCGATCAGCGCTTCGGCGTCATGGTCACGCGGCGTTGCCGATGCGGTGCGGACGCGCTCGAAAAGGGCGGTCAGCAATTGGCGTTCTTCAGGTGACATGGCCGGTCTCCTTTGTTGCTGGCGATTTGCGCCTAGGGATGACGTAGGAACCGATTCGGACTTTTCAAAGCCGCGCTAAGTTACATCGCCGTAACCCGGCCCGGCTGCCTAACCATATCTTCACCCGTTCCGTGGCTTGTCTTTTTCCCGCATTGTTTTACGCATGGAGTCGCACTATGTGCGGTGAACCGAATTGGACGTAAGAGAGGTTCGAATGTACGAAGAAGAAGAACAGGACGACAAGACGAAGGAACTGCCGCTCGGCAAGGAAACGGAGGCGAACCTTTTTAAGTCGCGTTCGATCTTCATCTACGGGCCGATTACGCAGGAACTCGCGCAGAAGGTCTGCACGCAGCTCGTCGCGCTTGCCGCGGCCAATGACGACGATATTCGCATCTACGTCAACTCGCCCGGCGGTCATGTCGAATCCGGCGATTCGATCCATGACATGATCAAGTTCATCAAGCCGAAAGTCTGGATGATCGGAACCGGCTGGGTCGCATCCGCCGGCGCGCTGATCTATGTCGCGGCTCCGAAGGAACAGCGCCTTTGCCTGCCGAACACGCGCTTCCTGCTGCACCAACCGTCCGGCGGCACGCGCGGCATGGCTTCCGATATCGAGATCCAGGCTCGTGAAATCATCAAGATGAACGAGCGCCTGAACAAGATCATGGCTGAAGCCACCGGCCAACCCTACGAGAAGATCGCTGCCGACACCGACCGCGACTATTGGCTGTCTGCTGAAGAAGCGAAGGCTTACGGCCTCGTCTCGCGCATCATCACGTCGCAGGCCGAGATCTGATTTTGAGCTATGAGAAGCGCCCTTGCCTGCCAGACAGCGGGCGAGGGCGCTTTTTTGTCGTCTGATGCGTCGTGACCCTTTGATGTGGCTGGTCTGAGCGAGCTCTGTTGGCCATCGGGCCCGCCAGACAGCGGGCTAGCAGGAAGCAGAACCATATCGGCTCTTTCTGCCCTTGCCTCGCCGCGTTCCCTCGTGCTCCATGCGGACTTTCCGCTGCTCGAGTCCCGCGATGCTCAAAGATTTTTCCATCCAGGCCCTGTTCATGGGCATCCTCACCACCTTCGTGGGATTTGCCAGTTCGTTTGCCGTTGTCCTGCACGGCCTGCAGAGTGTCGGCGCGACGGATGCGCAGGCGGCGTCGGGTCTTATGGCGCTGTCGATCGCGCTGGGGCTCTGTGCGATCTTGCTCAGCAGCGTGACGCGGCTGCCCATCAGCATTGCTTGGTCGACGCCGGGTGGGGCGCTTCTTGCAAGTACCGGTGTGGTTGAGGGTGGGTTCAATGCGGCGGTCGGTGCGTTTCTGATTTGCGCGGTGCTGATCGTCATCGCCGGCCTGTTCAAGCCGCTCGGCCGGGCGGTGGCCGCCATTCCGGCGCCTCTGGCCAATGCAATGCTCGCTGGCGTTCTGATCGGCTTGTGTTTTGCCCCGGTCAGGGCGATCAGTTTCAATGCGTTGCTAGGCTTGCCGATAGCGCTGGCGTGGATTGTCGTCGGCGCGTTCAAGCGGCTCTGGGCAGTGCCTGCGGCGCTCGCAGCCTTTGTGCTGGTGGTTGCCTTTGGCGTGGAGATTCCCGATGGAGCGCTCGGCTCGATCGAACAAGCGCTGCGGCCGCCCAGAGAGTTCGTTATGCCCGTCTTCAACTTGCCGGCTTTCATCTCCATCGCCCTGCCGCTTTTCATCGTCACCATGGCGTCGCAGAACATTCCCGGCATCGCCGTCTTGAAGGTGAGCGGCTACACGCCGAAGCCCGGGCCGCTTTTTTCCGTGACCGGACTGTTCTCGATAGTCTCGGCGCCATTCGGCGGCCATGCGGTGAATCTCGCGGCGATTACCGCCGCGATGTGCGCCGGCCAGGACGCGCACCCCGATCCCGCGCGACGCTATTGGGCTGTCCTCGTCTCAGGCATCTCCTACGTTATTCTCGGCCTGCTGGCAGGCGCGGTGACGACGTTCGTTGCCTTGGCGCCGCCGATCCTGATCCAGGCAGTGGCCGGTCTCGCACTGGTCGGGGCGTTTTCCAGTTCCGCCATGTCGGCCTTCCAGGCACAAGACTCGCGGGAGGCGGCAGCCATCACGTTTCTGGTGACGGCATCGGGCGTTTCCTTCGGAGGAATCTCGGGCGCATTCTGGGGATTGCTCGCCGGAGGGCTGATGCTGGCCCTGTCACGTATCGTGCAAGCGGCGAAAAAATAGACGGAGGGATTGCCAGTTTTTTGTACCCCGGCTATAAGCGCGACCATGAAGAACACGGGCATCACGATTTCTGAGCAGGTTGCTCGCGGGCGCATCGCGCTCCGTGACAACACGCGTGCCCTTACCTCGCTTCTTCTCCTCGGCCTTACGCGCGGTTGCCGGGTCCGTTGAGGAGCGCCCGGCGGCCGAAAGCCCGCCCAGGCCATCGCTCCTCGTGACCAATCCCGAAAACTGATCAGCCGGATGCTTTCGCATCGGATTCGTCATCGCCAAGCCAGACCCGATACGCTATGACGCGGCTGGCCAGATGACGGGAAGAGGAAGAGAAGACATGGACACGAACACCCGCTCCCAAACCAAAGGCATGCCCGAGGCGGCGATCAAGTATCGCGCCTATCCGCAGGTAAATATCCCTGACCGTACGTGGCCATCGAAGACGCTGACCAAGGCGCCGATTTGGTGTTCGGTCGATCTGCGCGACGGCAATCAGGCGCTGGTCGATCCGATGGGCCACGACCGCAAGGCCCGCATGTTCCAGCTGCTGCTCGACATGGGCTTCAAGGAAATCGAGATCGGTTTCCCGTCCGCGTCGCAGACCGACTTCGATTTCGCGCGCTGGTGCGTCGAGCAGGGCAATGTGCCCGACGACGTCTCGCTGCAGGTGCTGGTGCAGTGCCGTCCGGAGCTGATCACCCGCACCTTCGAGGCGCTGGAAGGCGCGAACCGCCCGATCGTTCACTTTTACAACTCGACCAGCGAATTGCAGCGTCGCGTGGTGTTCGGCAAGGACGTCCACGGCATCAAGCAAATCGCCGTCGATGCGGCAAAGATGATCTCCGACATGGCGGCGAAGGCCGGCGGCGGCTATCGTTTCGAATATTCGCCGGAGAGCTTCACCGGCACCGAGCTCGACGTGGCGCTGGACATCTGCAACGCCGTTATCGAGGTGATGAAGCCGACGCCCGATAACAAGCTGATCATCAACCTGCCGTCGACCGTCGAAATGGCGACGCCGAACGTCTATGCCGACCAGATCGAGTGGATGTGCCGCAATCTCGACAACCGCGAAAACCTGATCATTTCGCTGCATCCGCACAACGACCGCGGCACCGGCATCGCCGCCGCCGAACTGGCCCTGCTGGCGGGCGCCGACCGCGTTGAAGGCACGCTCTTCGGCAATGGCGAGCGCACCGGCAACGTCGACGTCGTCACCATGGCGCTGAACATGTTCACGCAGGGTGTCGACCCCGAGATCGACTGCTCTGATATCGTACGGATGAAGGAAGTCTTCGAATATTCGAACCAGATGCCGATCGGCGAGCGCCACCCCTATGTCGGCGAACTGGTCTATACAGCCTTCTCCGGCTCGCACCAGGATGCGATCAACAAGGGCATGAAGGCGATCAAGGTCGCCAACCATCCAGTGTGGGAAGTGCCTTACCTGCCAATCGATCCGCAGGACGTCGGTCGCTCCTACGAGGCGATCATTCGCATCAACTCGCAGTCCGGCAAGGGTGGCATCGCCTATATCTTGCAGCAGGATTACGGGCTCAATCTGCCGCGTAACCTGCAGGTCGAATTCCGCGAAGACATTCAGCGGATCACCGATGAAGAAGGCAAGGAATTGCCGTCGAAGCGGATCTACGACCGTTTCGTCGAGCGCTACGTGACGCAGCCGCAAGGCCGCATCAAGTTTGTTGACCACCACACCTATGCCGATCCCGAGCGCAAGGGGCAACGCATCGTTGCCGCCGAAATCACTGATAACGGCGAGACGAAGCATATCGAGGGCAGGGGCAACGGCCCGGTCGACGGCTTTATCAACGCGCTCTCGCACTATCTCGGCATCGAGATGTCGGTCGAGGATTATTCGGAGCATTCGCTGCAGCACGGTTCGAACGCTGCCGCGATCTCCTACGTCGAGACGTCCTATCCTGGCGGCAAGCTCTTTGGCGCCGGCATCAGCACGAACATTGTCGGGGCGTCGCTGGAGGCGATCGTCTCGGCTGCGAACCGCGTGCTTGAGGTGCGGGCGGGAAAGGCCTGACGAAATCAGCGCAGCGGAGTATTCTGCTGCGCACTTTATCCGGCTCAGGCAGCCAGCCGTGCCCGGTTGCGTGGCCGCACGATACAGTCCGCGATATCGTTTGCCTCGTCCTGTGCTTCGGCATGTTTCTGACCCCATTTGCAGAGCGCCAACAGAACCGGTTCCAACTCCAAACCCACCTCAGTTGCCGAATGTTCGACGCGTGCAGGTACCTCTGCGAAGATCTGCCGGGTCACCAGACTATGCTTCTCCATCTCGCGCAGCTGCTGGATCAGCACCTTTTGGGTGATCTGTGGCAACATCCGCTTGAGCTCCGACAGGCGCTTCGGGCCATCGAAGAGATAATAAAGGATGATGGGCTTCCAGCGTCCGGCTATCACCTTGAGCGCCCGCTCGACAGGCAATCTGGGCAGCTTCTTGATCGGAGCGGTCATGGTCACCTCCTGGTGGGTATAGCACCAAATTGCTAAGGCGCATCTCACGCCAATTCAAACGTGAGGTTTGCTATGAAAGCCATCCGCTACGACCATTTCGGTTCGCCCGAGGTCTTGACCTGTGTCGAGCTGCCGGTGCCCGACTGCAGGCCGGCGAAGTGCTCGTCAGGGTTCACGCCGTAGGCGTCAATTTCTTTGACGTCTTGATGCGCGCTGACCGCTACGCGGTGACGCCTCTGTTGCCGATGCTGCCGGGCGTCGAAGTTGCCGGAGTGGTCGAGAAAGTGGGTGAAGGCATCGATGGCACTCGGCTTGGGACGCGAGTTGCCGTGCCGCTCTTTGCCCTCGGTGGCGGAGGCGGATACGCCGAATATGTGGCGGTCGACGCAGGATATGCCGTGCCTATACCCGAAAGGCTCCCCTTTTCCGGCGCAACTGCCCTGGTGGTGCAGGGACTGACAGCATTGCATATGGTCCAGCAAAGCTCGCTGATGGGCAAAACGGTCCTTGTTCATGCCGTGGCAGGTGGCGTGGGTTCCTTGCTGACCCAGCTTGCCAGGCGTCGCGGTACTCGGCGCGTGATCGCGACGGCAGTGAGCTCAGCGAAGCGATCGCTGGCGCTGGAGATGGGGGCTAATCTGGCTATAGACTATAGCGCCCCCGGCTGGGAAACGTCTCTAGCTGGCCTCCGCCCGGACGTTGTTTACGACACGATTGGTGGCGACACGACGCGTGCGTCGCTCGCGGTTCTCGCGGATGGCGGCGAACTTGTCTTTGCGGCCGGTTCGCAGCCACAGCCGAGGACATTGCCCGCATGCTCGACAAGAACCAGTCGCTGAGAGGCTTTGCGCTTCTGCCGTTGCTGGGAGCAGGTCTTGTTCCCGATCTCCAGTCGCTCTTCGAACTGGCCGCTTCCGGGGAGCTGAGGCTCTTACCCGGGCGCCAAGTTTCCGCTTCACGGCGCAGCGGAGGCGTATCGGGCGATCGAAAGCCGCATGGCAACGGGGAAGGTGGGTCTGGTGTCCTATAGCTTTTCAATTCAACCCTGAAAGGCTCAGATCGATGTGGCGACCTGCATGGCGAGCTGGCCAAGCGAGGCTTCCGACGACGGGCCAACGAGCACATAGGATGTGCCGGCATTGTGCCAGGAAACGACGCCGATCTCGTCCTTGATCGTTTCCTTGAAATCGTCTGCCTCGGAAGGCAGGTTGTCCTTGCGGAAACAGATGGAAGCCAGGTCGCCATCGGAGCTGGTGTAGACGAGTTGGCCGACCGGCCTGCTGTCGCCGATGAAGACGCGGGCACCCTGGAAGGTCCAGCCCTGTTCCGACAGGTCAGGGACACGGAACGCAACGCCGACCGTTGAGGTCAGCCAGGTAGAAATTTCCTCTGCCTGGGTCGACGGAACCTCGAAAATATGACGGGGCTGGCGGGCGATAAGCCGCTGGTTGGCGATGACGTCGGTCAGCCACTCGTTGGAGTCAGGAATGGCTTCCATCGTTGTCGCGGCAGGCGATTGCATGGTGCTCATGCTGCCGGCGGCGAAGAAGCCGATGCCACAGCCGGCAATGAGGAGGACGATTGCAGCCGCAAGAGCCTGTGGGCCGATCGGCGCAAGTTTGAAGGAGGGCCGCGAAACGCGCGGTGCAACCGGAGCCTTTGGTGGCTGCGCGCTCTTGATCGACCGCACGAGGGCGAGGGGAACCGGCTCCCTGAGAACGTCGTCGAGGCGGTGCTTTCCGAAGTCGGCGCCGTGTCGCAGCTTGTCGTAGAGCCGCTTGGCACCCTCGTCGGTGGCCAGGCGCTGCTCAAGCTCATGCTTCTGTTCGGGCGTCGTCTCGCCATCCAGCAGGGCGGCTAGCTGAGCATCGAGCGGCAGTTTCTTGAAATCGAGCAATTCAGTACCTGTGAGGATAGTTGTCCGCGACACTGGCGAAATGCAGTCTCGCCGCGGCAAGCTGGGATACGACGATGTTGATGGTGACACCCATGATGTCGGCGGCCTGCTGATAGCTGTGCCCTTCGACAACAACCAGCAAAAAGGCGCTGGATGTGCCTTCCGGCATGTCGGCGATCATGCGGTGGATGACATCGGGATCGACAAGCGAGGTGCGATCGCGGTTCGCTTCCCGGATATCGGTGACATTGCCCTTGGGAGCGGGGTGCGGCTTCCGACGCCGATGCTCGTCCGTCCAATGTTGGCGGGCGAGGGCGTAGACCCAGCTTTCCAGGCGGCCTTCGCCATTCCATTGTCCGCTCTTGGCGATGGCGCGCTCACACGCCACTTGTGCGAGTTCGTCCGCACTCGCTGCGTCACCTGCAAGGGTCATCGCGAAACGCCGCAGTCGGGGCAGAAGGCCCACCAGGTCGCGTCTGATATCGATGGTCGTCACGGGTTGACGCATAGTCTTTCCAGGTAATGCTTGGGCGATCGGCGAGAGCGCCCAGCAGCAGATCGATTTATATTGCTTCTGTGTCCTTTATGAAACAAGTACCGGATGCTTCGCAAGCATCCGGCGGCCTATCCCACGGGTTCTCAAAGCTTTTCTTCATTAGGCTCGGCTCGGATCAACGTCAGTATGTACGATAACCATTCAGTGCCTGCAGCAGCGAGCGATAGGCCCAGGTCTGCTCGCCGCCCCGATCCCGGATCTCGACGAGCTGGACGCGCGCTCCCTGCACGTCACCCTGTTCCACCAAAGCTTGTCCCATATATGACCGTGCCAGAATATAATTGTCGTCCGCCTGCAGCGCCTTGCGGTAATACGACATCCCCAGCTCCATTCTGCCCGCCTTGCGGTTGGCATAGCCGAGATAGTTCAGGATGCGCGGATCGTTCTGGTTCCTGGCAAGCTGAAGCACCGTCAGGGCGTTGTCGTATTGACCGGCATAGGCAAATTCGCGGGCAGCCTTGTAGAGTTCATCGTCGTTGAACGAATTCTTCTTCGGGACCACGCATTCCTTGCGCTTCGCATCCCAAACCTTGCCGCCGGCACATTTTGTCGTCGTTTCGGTCTTTGGCGGCGGCTTGGTTTCGTCGCTTTCGTCGCCGATGGCCAAGGCGGATGAGGAGACTGCGAGGGCAAGCGAGCCGGCCAAAGCCAGACTGCGAAGACTGATCGACGCGATGGGCATGCAATAACTCCGTGAATTGGTGCTGCCGAGGGGACAAGTTTACGTGGCAATCGCCAATTGCCAAGACCTCGGATGCTTTGCCAAATTCAAGATATCGTCATCTTTAGTTCCTGAAACAGCTTGGCGAAGAAGATGAATCCAAAAACGGCGCTAAGCCTTGAAAATATCGACGCTTTCGCTGCACACACCATCGCCCATGGAGTTGATGCTGAACCGTTCCCCGGTCAGCTCCCAAGCACCCGGTGCGCCATCGATCGAGAAGAGGTTGTAGCCGGCACGGGGTTTCAGCCCGCCGGGCCCCTGCGATGCAGAGGCGATACCGACGACGGGAACCGGACCAGTCTGGCCGCGCAGCCAGTGCAGCGTGTTCAAATGGGTATGGCCGTGGAGCACCAGTTCTGCACCGCCGGTGGAGATCACGGCGCCGAAGCGGCGGATGCCGATCATCCGCTTGTGGAAGGAGGTCGCGCCGCGGATCGGCGGATGGTGGATCATCACGACGCGAAACAAGCCGGCCTCGCCAGCGGCACGCAGCATGTTCACCGTATCGCGGGCCTGGCGCTCGCCGAAGAAGCCGCTGGCCGCGAAAGGGGGCGTCGCGACCGCCGTCGAACAGCCGACGATCGCGACCTTGCCGCGAACGCGAAGATAGGGAAAGACGTGGCGATTTTCCTGCCATTCGGCTGGAGCGAGGTCACCGCGCACATTGTCGTACCATGCGCGCACTGACTTTTCGTAGGCGCCGGGCACGTAGGCATCGTGGTTTCCCGGCACGACTGAATTGTCTTCGGGATCACCGAGTTCTTTCAGCCAAGCGGCTGCGGCTCGGATCTCCAGTCCGCTTGCGAGGTTCACGAGATCGCCGGTAACCGCCAAATGATCGGCTTGCTTCGCGCGTATGTCATCGAGCAGCAGATCGAGCGTGCTACCGAAAAGGTGCTTGCTCCTGTTGCGATGCCAGTTCACAAAGCCGGTAATGCGTTTGGAAAAGAGCTCGCGGACCGAAAGGCGAGGGAGAGGGCCGAGATGGATATCGGAGATGTGTGCGAGCTTGAACATGCGACGACACATAGCCCAGTCAGTCTGCAATTCAAACACATCTGCTTGAACGGATTAGCGGAATTGGAAAAAGCGTGACCAGAACCATACGCCCCTGGCAGTCGCGAGTGCTGATGCGCATCGTGCATATGTATTTCGCGGTTGCGCGCGGAATGACGATGGGCGTGCGGGCCGCCTGCT
Source organism: Rhizobium sp. IBUN (assembly GCF_000510625.1). Classification (NCBI taxonomy): domain Bacteria; kingdom Pseudomonadati; phylum Pseudomonadota; class Alphaproteobacteria; order Hyphomicrobiales; family Rhizobiaceae; genus Rhizobium; species Rhizobium sp. IBUN. The sequence continues at coordinate 23,365 of NZ_AZNV01000017.1, read as the reverse complement.
TCGATTCGGCGGGTCGTATCTTTCTCGTGCGGCACAGCTACCTGCCGGGCTGGCACATGCCTGGCGGCGGGCTGGAGCGTAATGAGACTGCCGAGGCAGCCTTGATCAAGGAGCTTCGCGAGGAAGGGAATTTGCGCATCCTCGGACGGCCGGAGCTCTTCCACATCTATTTCAATACGGCGGCCAGCCGCCGCGATCATGTCCTTTTCTATAAGACGCAGGTTGAGCAGACGGCACCGCGCCCGCCAGACCGGGAAATCGTCGAGTGCGGCTTCTTCGCGATCGATGATCTGCCAGTGGGCACAACGGACGCGACGCGTCGTCGTCTGGCTGAACTCGCGGGCGAGCGGGAGCCCGCCCACGTGTGGTAGAGCGCAGGGCTAGGCCGCTGCCAGTAGGGCACGGCCATGCGGGCGATCGAGATCCAGTGCCGGGCCGACAGGCACGATGCCGGTCGGATTGATCGTCGTGTGGCTGCGGTAATAGTGGTCCTTGATGTGGCGGAAGTTGACCGTCTCCTTGACGCCCGGCGTCTGATAGAGATCGCGCAGATAGGCCGACAGATTGGGGTAGTCGTCGATGCGGCGAATGTTGCACTTGAAGTGGCCGACATAGACAGCATCGAAGCGCACCAAAGTCGTGAACAGCCGCCAATCGGCCTCGGTCAGTCGATCGCCGAAGAGATAACGACCCTTGCCGAGACGGTCTTCCAGCATGTCCAGCGTTTCGAAGAGCCTGACGACATTTTCGCCATAGGCTTCCTGTGTCGTGGCAAAGCCGGCCTTGTAGACGCCGTTGTTGACGGTGTCGTAGACGACGGCGTTGAGCTCATCGATATCGGCGTGCAGGTCGTTCGGGTAGAAATCGGCGGTCGAGCCCGTCAGATGATCGAAGGCGCTGTTGAACATCCGGATGATTTCGGAGGACTCGTTGTTGACGATCGTGTTGGTCTTCTTGTCCCACAAGACCGGAACGGTCACCCGGCCGGAATAGTGCGGGTCGGCCTTCAAGTAGATTTCGTATAGCGTCTTGGCGTCGAAGAGATGGTCGCCGGTGGCGCCGTCGCCGATCTTGAATTCCCAGCCCTTCGAAAGCATCAGCGGATCGACGACCGAAACGCTGATGAGGTTTTCGAGCTTCTTCAGCTTGCGGAAGACCAGGGTCCGATGCGCCCACGGGCACGCCAGCGAGACATAAAGGTGGTAGCGGTCTGCCTCTGCCTTGAAACCACCCGTTCCGGACGGGCCAGCCGCTCCGTCCGCTGTAATCCAGTTCCGAAACTGCGAGGCGGCGCGCTTGAAGTGCCCCTTGGTTTCCTTCGTGTCGTACCAGACGTCATGCCAGACGCCATCAACCAGCATGCCCATATTGTGATCCTTCAAATTATCCTTGGCTCGAACATATCCCACGTCCTGGCGATTTGCAGGGCGGTAAAGATTGAACACTGCGTCACGCCGCGCCGTCGCTTTCTAAATTTCCATTGGACGACTGAAATTTTTCCTGCTATCGGCGATTTCACATTTCTGGAAACCGATTTGATGTTTGCACCGAGAAACCTGCGACGACGCTGATGCTCCCGAACGCCTGACGGCGTGCTCGAGATCCATCAACTCTGTCTATCCGGTTTCCGTCTCATCATGCACAAGCACGATCTGGTCTACCTCACTGAGGATGCGTCGCACGACGCTGCTATCGAACACATCAACGAAGAAGCATTCGGCCCTGGCCGGCATACGCGTGCGGCCGCCCGGATCCGCGAGCAGGGGCCGCACGATCTCTCGCTCTCCTTCATTTGCGCCGATGATGGCGAGACCATTGCATCGGTGCGGATGACGGCTGTTCAGGCCGGCTCGGTGAATGGGCACCTGCTTGGGCCGCTTGCCGTACGGCCGTCGCACAAGGGTCGCGGCATCGGCCGGGAACTCGTCCGGATTGCCATCGACGCCGCGCGTCGCAAGGGATCGGAAGCGGTCATCCTCGTCGGCGATCCGCCTTACTACTGCCCCCTCGGCTTCGAGCGGGTGGCCCACAACGCGATCACGTTTCCCGGTCCCGTTGATCCGTCTCGCGTGCTGGTCGTGCCGCTTGTCGAGGATGCGCATAGCAGGCTGAAGGGAACTATCGGCTGGCGAAAATAGGTTGCATGCGGTATTGAGAGCCATAGGCCTGAGACACGCTTCGCGTGATTTTTCAGGGGCTTGAGAGGTAGCATGAGCAACGTTTCCATGGACGAGGCGCTGGATCGCGCCGGCACCGGGCCCTTCCAGTGGCGCCTGATCGGCATCTTCGGTCTTGTCTGGACAGCGGACGCGATGCAGGTCCTCGCCGTCGGCTTTACGGCAGCCTCGATCGCGGCCACCTTCGGGTTGACTGTTCCGCAAGCCCTGCAGACAGGTACGCTGTTCTTTCTCGGCATGCTCATCGGCGCTGTCGCCTTTGGGCGCCTGGCCGACAAGGTCGGGCGGCGTCGGGTCCTGATCACCACTGTTGCCTGCGATGCGCTTTTCGGCACCCTTTCCATCTTCGCTCCCAGCTTTGCCAGCCTGCTCGTGCTGCGTTTCCTGACAGGCGTGGCGGTCGGTGGCACGTTGCCTGTCGACTACGCGATGATGGCGGAGTTCCTGCCCGCCAAGAGCCGCGGCCGCTGGCTGGTGGCGTTGGAAGGCTTCTGGGCGGTCGGCACGCTGATCGTCGCACTGGCTGCCTGGGCTGCGAGCGTCGCCGGGGTAGCCGATACCTGGCGCTACATTTTCGCCGTCACCGCAGTTCCGGCGCTGCTGGGCCTGACACTGCGCTTCTTCGTTCCTGAATCGCCACTCTACCTGCTGCGGACCGGGCGGGCGGGCGAGGCCAAGGTGATCGTCAACCGAATGCTCGCGCTGCACCGGAAAGCACCACTGCTGCCCGAGGATCAAATCGTCGCGTCGCCGCAGGTGGCTGAGGGCATCTTCTCCGACGAGCTTCGTCGCCGAAGTGTACTGATCCTGACGATCTGGTTCCTGGTTTCCGTTTCCTACTACGGGGTCTTCACCTGGATGCCGGCGAAGCTGGCCAGCGATGGGTTCGGCTTCGTCCGCGGATACGGCTTTCTGGTCTTCGTCGCCCTGGCTCAGATCCCGGGCTATGTACTTGCCGCCTACGGGGTCGAGACTTGGGGTCGCAGGCCGACCTTGATCGGTTTCTGCCTGCAGTCTGCGCTTGGTTGCCTGCTCTTCGTGGTTTCTCCTGACGACATGCTGATCGGCGTGTCGCTGCTGGTCATGAGTTTTGCGCTACTCGGGACGTGGGGCGCGCTCTATGCCTACACCCCGGAACTCTATCCCACCGCCTCACGGGCGACAGGCATGGGCGCTGCGGGGGCGATGGCCCGCCTTGGCGGACTGCTGGCTCCATCCCTGATGGCGTTCATCGTCACGGGTGGGTTCGGTCTGGCCATCGGCCTGTTTGCGGGCCTGCTGGTCGTGGCGGCCTTTGCGGCAACGGCGATCGATACTGAAACACGCCAGGCGGCGCTCAGCTAGAGCATCTTGCGCAGAAACGTGCGGGTACGGCCTTTCGGAAACTCTGGTAGTTCGCCGAATATCTCGTAGCCTTGCCGTTGATACGATCGCAGGGCTAGCGGATTGAAGGTGTCGATCCAGGCCCCATGGCAGCCACGTGCCGCTGCTTCCTCTTCCGCCAAAGCAAGGATCTTGCCGGCCATGCCCTTGCCGCGTTCCTCGTCGGGAATGTACAGCAACTGCGTGAAGAGCCATCCCCAGGCGGTATAGCCGGACAGGCCACCGGTGACGTTCCCGTCGGTATCTCGAATGAGAACCGCGAGCGGTTGCCGTTCGGCTGGGCCGACGTCATGGACGTTGAAGGCTGATAGCGCGTCGCCGATCGTGCTGAGATCATCGGCGGCGGGCGAGCCGGTCACTTCAAACTCGGCCATGCCGTTAACGCCCTTCGCGCCACCACATGGCGCCAAAGGCAAGCAGCAGAATGCCGACACCGGCGAAACCGGCAAACAGCGGCAGGGTGTTGATGCCCTTCAGCACCGTTTCGTTGGTAAGGTGGATCTGCATGCGATCGTCGTCGGCAACGCGGATCTGGCCGCGAACCGGCAGGATCGGCGGGATGCTGATCGCGCCGCTGCTATCGGAAACGCGGGTGACGAGCCCCTTCGACTTGTCGGAAATCGGCTTCAACGCCTCGGTCGTCGAGATCATGGCCTTGAATTCAGGAGCATCGACTGCGCCGACATGCGCCAGCGTCGTCATGTCGCCGTTTCTGATCTCGAAAAGGCCGATCTCGTCCATCTTCTTCTCGGCCTTGAAGAGGCCCGGCTCGGCTTGCGTCAGGGGGAGAGTTTCCGTCCTTCCCGAGGGATATCGGACCGTTGCATTGCCCGGGTCGCCGCCAATGGTCTGACGCGTGATCTCCAGCGTGCGGCCGGATGCGCGTGCCGTCAGGGCCTCTTCCTCAAGGGCGGGCTCCTTCATCAGCCAGTGGGCGACGCGGCGATAGAGCGACACATGCGGGCCTCCGCCCTCGAAGCCGCGGGCCCAGAGCCAGCCCTGGTCGGAGAGCAGCATGGCGACACGCCCCTGTCCGGCGCGATTGAGAACGAGCAGCGGATGGTTGTCAGCGCCGACCATCACCGTCTGGCCCTGCGGCGGCTCCACATCGACGCTGCGGAACCAGCGGCCCCAATGCGGCGGTTCGTCAGCGGATCCATCGAGGCCGCGGGTAACGGGGTGCTTGCGGCCTTCCTCCGAAAGCCGGGGGTAGAAGGCTTTTTCGATCATCTGCCCGGTCGGCGCGGCCGGCAGCACCGACGATAGCGGCGTCAGGGCAATCGAATCCTGGCCGGCATGCTCTGGGCCGGCAGCGATCAACAGCGCGCCGCCATTTTCCACGTACTGGGCGATATAGTCGTAGTAGAGGATCGGCAGCACGCCGCGATGCTGATAGCGGTCGAAGATGATCAGGTCGAAGTCCTTGATCTTATCGACGAACAACTCGCGGGTTGGGAAGGCGATCAGCGACAGTTCGTTGATCGGTGTGCCGTCCTGCTTTTCGGGCGGGCGCAGAATGGTAAAGTGGACGAGATCCACCGAGGCATCCGACTTCAAGAGATTGCGCCAGGCGCGCTCGCCGGCATGCGGCTCGCCGGAGACGAGCAGAACGCGCAGGTTTTCGCGAATGCCGTCGATCAGGTGGACCGCGCGGTTGTTGGCGTCGGTGACTTCGCCCGGAAGATCGGCGACCGAAAATTCGAGGACGTTGCTGCCGCCGCGCTCGACCTTGAACGAAAACGGCGTGTCGCGGCCAGGCGTTGCCTGGAGCGTGGCGATCTCGTTGCCGTTGAGTTTCACCGTGACGCTTGCCGTGCCGCCGGGGCTCGGTCCGTCGTCGAAGACGCGCAGCATCAATTGCTGCTCCTCATTGACGATCCCGAAGCGCGGTGCCTTCACGACCTCGATGCGGCGGTCGAATTCGTTGGCCTTGCCCGTGATCAGGCCGTGGATCGGCGCGTCGAAGCCGAGCGCCTGATTGACGCCTGGAACGTCGTGGATTTCGCCGTCCGTCAGCATGATCGCGCCCCCGATGCGCGCGGGCGGCACGTCCGCGACAGCCGCCGAAAGCGCATTGAACAGCCGGGTCGAGGGAGCATCGGAATCTTGCGGCTCCGTCGCGTCGACGTAGCGCGGCTCGACATTGGGGAAGCGCGAGAGGCGATCCTTCAACTGCGCCAGGGCATCGTCGGTCATCTTGATGCGATCAGGCGTTTGCTGGCTCTGGCTGCGGTCAACAATGACGGGCACGACGGTCGACAGTGGGTCGCGATCTTCCTGCAGCAAGAGAGGGTTGGCGAGGGCAGCCAGCAAGGCAAGGGCCGCGATCGAACGGATCCATGCGCCGCGCACGCCGCGCCAGATGCCAAAGGCAGCGGTTGCGAGAACAATGACCGCCAGACCCGCCAGGAGCGACCAAGGAATGAAGGGTGAAAAATCAACCGTCATATCACTGTCCCAACCGTTCCAGCAGGGCGGGGACGTGGACCTGATCGGTCTTGTAGTTGCCGGTTAGCATGTACATCATGATGTTGACGCCGCTGCGGTAGGCGTATTCGCGCTGTGTCTCGTCCGGGGGGACCGTCGGCAACAACGGTACCCCATTGTCATCGACGGCCCAGGCACCGGCAAAGTCGTTGCCGGTGATGAGGATCGGGGAAACGCCGTCGGCCGTGGCCGCCGACTTGGCGTTTTCGGGACGACTTTCCTGGCGTGCTTCAATCCAGAGCGGGCTACCCGTGTAGCGGCCGGGGAAGCTTGAGAGCAGGTAGAACGATTTCGTCAGCACGTGGTCCGACGGCACCGGTTCCAGCGGCGGAATATCGAGATTGGCAAGGATTTGCTGCAAGCGCTCGCCGTTGGCGCTGACCGAGCCGCCATTGTTGTCGAGCGCGCTGAACTGATCGCGCGTATCGAAGAGCACGGTTCCGCCGGCGCGCATATAGGCATCGATCTTGTTGATTGCAGCTGCCGAGGGCATCGGCGCGGTGGCCGAGATCGGCCAATAGATGATCGGATAGAAGGTGAGCTCATCCTTGGTGAGATCCACGCCGACAGGCGGCGATGGCTCCAACGTGGTGCGGTATGTCAGGAATTCCGTCAGGCCCTCCAGCCCGCGTTCGGATATGTGGTCGACGTCCTGTTCGCCGGTGACGACATAGGCGAGGTGCGTATTGTCGAGCCGCTGGAAGATCTGATCGTCGCCGGGCTTGGAGTCGTCGGCATGCGATTGCCCCGGCTGCAGGAAGAAGGCCGCACTGACCGCCACAGCGACAAGCGCCGCTGTTCGCGCCGCCGGGCGCAGCCTCGAGAAAGCGCCGCTCATGAACATTACGATCAGGCTGTCGGCCAGCAGCAACAGGAAGGCGATCAGGAACAGCGCGGGCTTTGCCGACCAGGTTTCGCCGCCGATCAGCCCTTCGCGCACGACTGTGAGACCCGACGTATCAAGCGGCTTCAGTTCGGCATTCTTCGGCAGGATGTTCAGCGCGGTAAATCCTTCTTCGGAGCCGTAAAGGCCGGGCGGGTTGTCGAAGCTTGCGACCGGCGTGACCTTCGCGTTCGGGATCAGCGGACGCGCCGTGCCGGTTTCGGTCGTGAGTGCGCCTTTGGCGGTCAACAATCGGAAAGGCGGCAGCGCCTCGGCGGTCGATGCACCGCCGGCTTCAGCGGTAACGCCACCGGAACGCGACAACTGGACGAGGCGGCGCAGCATCTCGACAAAATTGCCCGAGATCGGCAGGTCAGACCACGTCGCTTCTGCGCTGACATGGAACAGGACGATCCTGCCTGCATTGATCGGCTTCGTCGTCACCAGCGGCGTGCCATCGGCGAGGCTCGCCCAGGTGCGCTCGGCAAGATCCGGCGTCGGCTCTGCGAGAACCTGCCGCTTGACCGTAACATCGGTCGGCTTCGGCATGCCGGCGAAGGGGCCGAAGGTTGGAAATTCGGCGAGGGGCTGCGGTTCGGCCCATGAGAGCGCGCCACCCAATGCACGCTCGCCCTGGCGCAACGTCACCGGCACCAGCGGATCGTCGGCGGGTGCCGCGGCAAGGCGCGGCCCGGCGAAGCGGACAAGTGTTCCGCCATTTGCGATCCAGCGCTGCAACGGCTCGTAGGTTTCCTGGGGTAGGCGACCGATATCCGCCATGATGATGACAGATGGATTCTGCGACAGGAGATCCGGGATCGAGGTCGCGAGATCAGGCGTGTTCGGCTCGATCAAATCGGCATAAGGCTGCAAAGCGCGCTGGATGTAATAGAGCGGCGAAAGCAGCGGTTGGAACGTGTCACCGACCTCACCTGATAGCAGAACCACGCGGCGACGCTTGAAACCGTCGTCGAGCAGATGCACGGCGCCAGCCGTCGCGTGGTTATCGATGCTGACGCGCGCGAAATCGTTGCGCATTTCAAACGGTGCGGTGATTGATCCGGTCGCGACGCTCTGACCCGGCTGGAAATCGATCGAGCCGGTCGCGATCGCGCGTCCCTGCGTGTCCTGCGCGGTGATCGGGCGCGAGGCGGCAGCGCCACTGTCGAGGCGCGTGGCGGTGACCGTCATCGCGTCGGCGGCATTGCTTGCGGACGTGATCGCAATCGTTTCGTTTGCGTCCCCTGAGATCAATCGCAATTGGGCAGGCGAGAGGTCGGAAAGCTGGCGGACGGTCGTGTCGTTCTCTCTTGCGGCGGCGCCATCCGTAAGGAAGGCGAGAGTGCCGGGATGGAGGCCGTTCAGCGCGGCGCGGAGAGCCTCGAAAGCACGCTGGCGATCCGGCACAAGCGGCTTCGGTTCTGCGGCACGCAGCTTGTCGCGGGCGACGGCTGCCGTTCCGGGGACGGCATCGTTGGTCGGGTCGGCGGTGAAGGCGATCGCCACCGGAGTACCAGCGGATTCCGCGTCGTCGATCAGGGTGTCAGCGGTCTTCACGCGGCGATCCCAATCCGGCGAGGTGGCCCAGCCGTTGTCAACAAAGAGCACGAGCGGACCGCCGGAAGCGATTGAATTGGTGCGCGGATTGAAGACCGGATCGGCGATGGCCAGGATGACTGCGGTCGCAAGCAGCATGCGCAGCAGCGTCAGCCACCAGGGACTCTGGGCAGGGGTTTCTTCCCGCTTCAGGACCGTGGCGAGAATCTTCAGAGGTGGGAAGACTTCTGTCTTCGGGCGCGGCGGCGTCAGTCTGAGAAGCCACCAGATGATCGGCAAGGCCACAAGGGCGCCGAGGATTGCGGGATAGGCAAAGGCAAAGGGGAGAGCGTTCACGCGCGTTCTCCCTGCGTCATCCTTGCGGGCATGCCCGATAGGTACATGTGGACGGCGACCAGCGCTTCAGAGGCTAGGTGGTCTGTGCGGTGGCTGACGAAGGTCCAGCCCATGTGGCGCAGCGCCTGGCCGAGATCGTCCCGGCGGTCGAGATAGGCGCGGGTATAGGCTTCGCGAACATGCTCGGCGCGGCCGGATGTCAGCTTCGACCCTGTCTCGGGGTCGGTGAATTCGGTGCGGCCATCATACGGGAAGAGCTCCTCGGCCGGATCGGCGATCTCGATCACGTGGCCGCGCAGACCGCGCCGCGCCAAGGGGGCGATGCGCGCCATCACTGCTCGCGCGTCATCGAGAAAATCGCCAATCAAGACGAGTTCGCTCCAGCCGCGGATCATCGCCGTGTCGGGCAGCCCTCCGCTTAGCGGCGCGTGCATCAATGCCGTCGCAAGCCGTTCCGCGGCATTGCGTGCGGCAATCGGTTCCATGACGCCGGGACATCCGATGCGTTCGCCGGAACGCGCCAGGATTTCGGCAAGCGCCAGCATGATGACGAGCGCGCGGCCTTCCTTGGAGGCGTTTCCGAAGGTCGACTTGTACATCATCGAGGGAGACATGTCGGCCCAGAGCCAGATCGTATGGGCTGCTTCCCACTCGCGGTCGCGGATGTAGGTATGGTCGTCGCGCGCCGAACGGCGCCAATCGATGCGGGATAGACTTTCGCCCTCGGTATAGGGACGGAACTGCCAGAAATTCTCGCCGATGCCGCGCTTGCGGCGACCGTGCCAGCCGGCGATCACCGTGTTGGCGATCCGCTTGGCCTCGACCAGACAATCCGGCACAAGGCTCGCCCGCTGCCTTGCGCGAGCGAGGGCGTCATTGCCCGAGGTCGGATTGACGATCTGTCCGATGGGTGCCACGCAGACGCTTCCTTATCCCTTGGCCTGCTTGACCAGCCCTTCGATGACATCGCGAACCGACATGCCTTCCGCGCGGGCCGCAAATGTCAGCGCCATGCGGTGCTGCAGCACCGGTTCCGCGAGGGCATGGACGTCGTCAATAGACGGCGCCAGGCGGCCTTCGTAGAGGGCACGGGCGCGGGCGCAAAGCATCATGGCTTGGCCGGCGCGCGGACCAGGGCCCCAGGCGACGTTCTTGTCGGTCGCGGCATTTCCCTGACCCGGACGGGCCGAGCGAACAAGCGCGAGGATGGCGTCGACAACCTTGTCGCTGACCGGCATCTGGCGAATGAGCGTTTGGATTTCGACGAGGCGCTCCGCGTTCAGGATCGCTTGCGGCGTCGTTTCGCTGATCCCGGTCGTCTCGAGCAGGATCTGTCGCTCGGCGGCGAGCTCCGGATAGTGGACGTCTACCTGGAGAAGGAAGCGGTCGAGCTGCGCCTCGGGCAAGGGATAGGTGCCTTCCTGCTCCAGCGGGTTCTGGGTGGCCAGGACGTGGAAGGGCGCGGGCAGATCGTAGCGGTGGCCGGCAACGGTGATGTGGTATTCCTGCATGGACTGCAGCAGGGCCGATTGCGTGCGCGGCGACGCGCGGTTGATTTCGTCGGCCATGAGGAGTTGGGCGAACACCGGACCCTTGACGAAACGGAAGGAACGGCGGCCGCTGTCATCTTGGTCCATCACTTCGGAGCCCAAGATATCGGAAGGCATCAGATCCGGTGTGAACTGAATGCGGTTGGAGGCGAGGCCAAGCACTTCGCCGAGGGTAGTAACGAGTTTGGTCTTGGCAAGGCCCGGCACACCGACCAGCAGGGCATGGCCGCCCGAAAGAACCGCGAGGAGAGTGTTCTCGACGACGCTTTCCTGGCCGAAGATCACCTTCGAGACTTCACCCCGCACGGCGGCAATATCTGCAAGGGCCTTCTCGGCCGCGGCGATGATCGCCTTTTCATCGAGGGGGGCTTCGGTCTTCATCATACCCATAAGGCATCTCCAGCGGGTGATCTCATTCGTCGCGAATCGGCAGACTTACACGCAAGCGTCATACCAGATAGAGTTATGGAGATGTTGCGGGCTGACAAGTTCGTTCCGAATGACTATCTCGTGACCTTCTTGAGTTAAAGACAAACCGGGACAGAAGAATGGCAGCCGAAGAGATCAAGGCGACAACAGACGCGGCCGGTCTTGCTGCGATGATTTCGCGCGCCGCCGGCGATGCAGGGGCCAAAGCCCGAGGCCTTCCGCCCGTCGACAAGTGGAATCCGCCGTTCTGCGGCGATATCGACATGGAAATCCGAACGGACGGAACATGGTTCTACATGGGAACGCCGATCGGCCGGGCGCCGCTCGTCAGGTTGTTCTCCACGGTCCTGCGCAAGGACGAAGATGAGAAGACCTACCTTGTAACCCCCGTCGAACGGGTTGGTATCCGGGTTGTCGATGCGCCGTTCGTCGCCGTTGAAATGAATGCCGGAGAAAGGGATGGCGAGCCGCTGCTAACTTTCCGGACCAATGTCGGTGACGTGGTCGAGGCTGGGCCGGAGCATCCGCTGCGTTTTGTAGTTCATGGCGAAAACAGCGAGCTGAAGCCCTATCTTCATGTTCGCGGGCGGCTGGAGGCGCTGGTTTCGCGACCGATCATGTACGAACTCGTCGAGCTCGGCGAACGCCTTGAAGTCGACGGTAAGACGATGTTCTGTCTGCGCTCCGGCGGTGTGACCTTTCCTGTCATGCCGGCGGAAGAACTGGATGCACTCTCCCGATGAACAATGTTTTGACCGAAAACCGTTCGCTCTATTCAGCGGCTGAATTCCGCCGTCGCGCTCTTCACCAGAGCGGTGGTCCGGTGGATCTCTCCTGGCGTGATCACGGCGATCACATTCTCAACCCCGATATCGTCACGCAGGTGGAGACCTTCAAACTTCGCGATGCCGCGGTGCTGGTGCCTGTTATCGACGATGGTGACGATGCGCATGTGATTTTCACGCAGCGCACGGCGACGCTGCGCAAGCATTCCGGACAGATCGCGTTCCCGGGTGGAAAGATTGACGCCATCGACGGCTCCGCCGAAAAGGCCGCAATCCGGGAAACCGAAGAGGAGATCGGCATCGACGGCTCCTTTGTCGAGACCGTGGCGCGGCTTCCGAACTATCTGGCGTCGACCGGCTTCCGTATAACGCCAGTGCTCGCCGTTGTTCGGCGCGGCTTCGAATTGAAACTCAACCCCACCGAGGTGGATGACGTGTTCGAAGTACCACTGTCCTTTCTCATGAACCCGGCCAACCACAGCCGCGACAGGCGCGTGCTTGACGGTCTCGAACGACAATTCTACCGGATGCCCTATGAAAGCCGGATGATCTGGGGCATTACCGCCGGCATCGTTCGCACCCTCTATGAAAGGCTCTATGCATGACCAACCTTGGCAACGAGGCATGGTTCAAGGATCCGGCTCTGACGCGTGTTTTTGCGTTGCTCAACTCTGATGGAGAAGGGCGCGTCGTCGGTGGGGCGGTCCGCAACAGCCTCATGGGGCTTCCGGTCAGTGACATTGATGTCGCCACGACCCTTACGCCGGAGCAGGTCATCGAGCGGGCGGTTGCCGCTGGGATCAAGGCTGTGCCGACCGGCGTGGCGCACGGCACTGTGACCCTCGTCATCGATGGCAAGCCGTTCGAAGTCACGACGCTGAGGGCAGACGTGGAAACCGATGGGCGGCGTGCAAAGGTAGCCTTCAGCTCCGATTGGCGGACAGACGCGGAACGCCGCGACCTCACGATCAACGCGCTCTATGTCGACGCCAAAGGCGATGTGATCGACCTGGTCGGTGGTCTCGCCGATATCGAGAAGCGCAATATCCGCTTCATTGGGGACGCGGCGACGCGTGTTGCCGAGGACTATCTGCGTGTCCTGCGATTTTTCCGGTTCTTCGCCTACTATGGCTCCGGTCGCCCGGATGCTGATGGGTTGAGAGCCTGCGCATCGGCTCGCGCCAAGCTGAAGACGCTTTCAGCCGAAAGGGTCTGGTCGGAACTGCGCAAGCTACTCAGCGCCGAAGATCCCGGACGGGCACTTCTGTGGATGCGACAGGTCGGCGTGCTCAGCGAAATCCTGCCAGAGACTGAGAAATGGGGGATCGACACCATTCCGACATTGATCGGTACGGAGAAAACGCTTGCCTGGAAGCCAGATCCGCTTCTGCGTCTTGCTGCCATCATTCCGCCCGATGCCGATCGGCTGGAGAAGATGGCGGCGCGCCTCAAGCTGGCCAATGCCGAGGCCGCCTGGTTCAAGGCATGGGCCAAGGCGCCTGTTATCAATGATGAATTGTCCTCGGCCGCCCTTTCACGACTGCTTTATCGGCACGGCGCCGACGGCATCAATACCCGCTTGAAACTTGCGCTGGCAACAGCACGCGGCAAGGCGGAAGGTGACACACAGGAGATGGCTCGCTCGGCAAGGCTCGGCAAGCTGCTCGAACTGGCGGAAAACTGGAAGAAACCGCAATTCCCGATCAATGGCGGCGACGTCATGGCTGCCGGTGTCCCGACCGGGAAGCAGGTCGGCGAGACGCTGTCGGTCTTGGAAGACGCCTGGATCGAGGAAAACTTCATACCGGACCGGGCGGCGTTGCTCGCCCGGCTGAAGGATCTGGTGGGGTAGTTTAGGCCGCTGTCGCCTCGTTGCGGATGCGGGCCTTGATGTTTTCTACCATGTTTTCGCGGATCACGGTCTCGCCGTGGGCGTTGCGCATATGTTCGACAACGCGACGGACGATTTCGGCATCGTCATTCGCGCGGGTATGCCAGTCGCATCCAGGAACGAGCGTTCCGCATTCGAAGAGTCTCATTCTTTTCCTCCTTCGGTTTCACGCGATTGCGCGATGCTGCAATGGCTGAATGCTCGAGGGGTAAGAAGGTTCCGGCCGGCGCGAAGGACCGGCCGGTTCGTCATTTTCTCGTTATTCGGGCATCGCCCAGGATCTAAAGCAATCTGTCGCCGCCTTGTTGTCCGGACGCTTTGCCAGACGGTCCAGTTCTTCCGGTGTCTTGCCGCCTGCCAGCTGGAGCTTCACTTGTTCCACAAAGCAGGAAAGGGGAAGGTCGGAGCCGCTTTTCGCCCGCAGCCGTTCTGCAATCCGGCTCAAAAATTCGGGTGCATCCATAGATGGGGGTTGCTCTGGCGCACCCGCCGATGCCGCAGAGCTACTTTGTACCGTCATGACAATCCTCCTCCGATTGTTACGCGTACATGCACAGAGTTAGTGGTCCAGTCTCCGAATTTAAGCCCTTCAGACGTCTTTTTTGTCTGATCACGGCCAACGGACAAGAGGGGGCAACGATGAGAGAATGGACTCGACGTTTCCTCCTGTCTTGAGGCCAAAGATTGTACCTCGATCATAGAGTAAATTGAACTCAACATAGCGCCCACGGCGAATCAATTGTTCGTCACGATCCGCGTCTGTCCACGGCTTATTGAAGTTGGTGCGAACAATGCGTGGATAAACCATGGCGAAAGCCCGTCCGACGTCGCGGGTGAAGGCGAAATCGGCGTCCCATCCGCCGGCTTCCTCGCCGGAATGCAGCCAGTCATAGAAGATGCCGCCGATGCCGCGCGCTTCGTTGCGGTGCTTGAGGAAGAAATACTCCTCGCACCATTTCTTGTAGGCGGAGTAATCGGCGACGCCCGAGTGGCTGCGGCAGGCGATTTCCATCGCCTTGTGAAACAGCTGGCTGTCCTCATCTTCCTGCGTACGGCGGCGGTCGAGCACTGGCGTCAGGTCGGCGCCGCCGCCGAACCAGCGGCTCGAGGTTACGACCATGCGCGTGTTCATGTGAACGGCCGGTACGTTGGGGTTGACCGGATGGGCGATCAGCGAGATGCCAGAGGCCCAGAAACGCGGATCTTCCTTGGCGCCGGGCATCTGGGCGCGCAGATCAGGCGCGAATTCGCCATAGACGGTGGATGTATGCACGCCAACCTTCTCGAAAACGCGGCCATGCATCATCGACATGCGGCCGCCGCCACCGGCGCCATTTTCGCGCGTCCATTCCTTCGCCACGAAGAGGCCGGGTTCTCTATCGGAGAGTGGGCCCGAGAGTTCGTCTTCGAGCGCTTCGAATGAGGCGCAGATAGTATCGCGAAGACTTTCAAACCAGGCGCGGGCGACTGACTTCTTCTCTTCGATATCGTCCGGCAGGCCGATCGGAAGTTCGGGTCGTTCCATTTCATCTCTCTCCGAGCGGGTCGCTATCGACTCGCGCTTTCGTCTTTGCTGCTCTGATAGCAGGTAGGGCAGGGTCCTGCCAGCAGAGGCGATGCCTGAGGGCTCCTCAGATTCGACTCGCAAAAGGCGGCTTTCGATACTACCTTTTTGTCACAGAGGTAGGCTCATGACGAAAATCCCTGGACCTCCGTCGTTCGACGGTCTCAAGCGACGGATTGCTTCCCACCGGGCGGAAGGCACACCCCGGAAGAACGATCGTTTCGTGCGACAAACCTATTGCCTCAATCTGCTCGACGCGCGCGCCAAGGCGCGCGAATGGTTCGACGAGTATCCCAAGGCCGCGTACTGGACGGAAGTCGAGAGTTGGCGCCAGTTGGAAGGCGACCAGATCGAATTCACCATGCGCCGGCTGCCGTCCGCCGATTGATCGGTCTACTCGGCCGCACCCTTCAACCTGCTTTCGATGAGCAGGCCGCTTTCGTCGAGGATGGGGTGGGCGACGGAGACGATGTGGGCGTTGATGCGCTTTAGGTCGCGCAGCATGTCGAGGTGCAGCGAGCTTGTCTGCAGGCTGTCGGCACGACCGTCGCGCAGGCGCTCCAGATGCCGCTCCGACGATTGCTTCTCCATCCGGCGAACCTCGACCTTCACCTCCATCAACTGCCTGGCGAGATTGAAGTCGCCGGTGACGAGGATCGTCTGGGCAATGCGCAGATTGTCGATCGTCAGGTGGAAGAGCTTGCGCAGCTCCTCATAGCCTTCCTGCGAGAATTTCAAGCCGAGCGAAACCTTCTTCGTCACCTGCGGCATCAGCCCCTTCTCGATGATGTCGCCGATGTGTTCGAGATTGATGGCGTAGTCGATGATCACGATCGAGCGACGCCCGTCCTCTTCGCTGAGCCCGGCATGGCCGAGCTTGGAGAGATAGATCTTCACCTCCTGCTGCAGGCTGTCGACCCGCTTTTCCAGCGACGGGATTTCCTTGAGTTTCGTCAGGTTGTTGGCCTCGAAGGCATCCGAGGCGCGCATCAGCATGCGTTCGATCAGGTCACCGACGCCGAGCACCTCCCTTGTCGCACTGGCCAGCGCCACGACCGGTGTCGCCAGCTCCTGCTGGTCGAGATAGCGTGGTCCGCCCTCCGCCTGGGCCTCTTCCGGCACCAGCCTGAGCATCAGCCGTGACAGGGGGCGGGAGAACGGCCAGGCGAGCGCAGCCAGCATCAGGTTGAAGCCGAGATGGGCGTCGACCGGCAGTTTTGCCGGCGTCAGCGGCAGCGTTCCAAGCAGGTCGGCGCCGTAGCCTGCGAGCGGCAATGCGATCAGGCAGCCGATGGCGCGTACGATCAGATTGCCGAGCGTGACGCGCCTGGCGGCTGCCGGACCGGCAAGCGAGGCGATCACCGGCGGAATGGCGCCGCCGAGATTGGCGCCGAGCACCAGAACGATGATCAGCCCTGCTGACAGGATGCCCGTCGAGGCCAGCGAGAGAATGAGGACGACGGCGGCAAGGCTCGACGACGAGATGAAGGCGATGACTGCGGAAAAGGCGAGTGCGACCGGCCAGGCATTGTCGAGCAGGGCAATGAAGGCGCCGAGCGCCGGCGACTGCCGCATCGGTTCGGTGGCGCTGCTCAAAAGATGCAGCGACAACAGCATCAGGCCGATGCCGATCAGTGCGGTGCCGCCACCCTGGCGCGACGACGAGCCGCTGCGATGCAGCACCATGCCGGCAAGGATCACCAGTGGTGACAGCCACGCGATGCCGGTGGCGACGATCCAGGCGGTCACCGCGGTTCCGACATTGGCGCCGAGCAGGACGATCTGCGCCATGCGCGGCTTCACCAGCTCGCGCTCGACGAAGGAGGCGACCATCAGCGCGGTTGCCGTCGAACTCTGCAGCGCAACCGTCGCAAAGAAGCCCGAGACGAACGAGCACAGGCCGCTGCGCGTGCCGGTGGCAAGGCCGGTGCGCAACCGCGCCCCAAACGCACGCGACACGCCGTCTTTCACCTGGGCCAGGCCGAACAGCAGCAGCGCTACCGCGCCGAACAGGTTGATCATGACGATCGTCGATTCCATGCTGCCGTTTCTTTGCCTCTTATGCGGGAAGGGTGTTCCTATTCGAATATAGGTTCTCAAGTGTTTGAAAATATGGCGTTACGCGCGCAATTTTTATTGCTCGGCTAAAAACTATACGCTGCTTGGGGAAATTCACAACGTCGTTCGCGACATATTTTGAAGCGGTATCGTCGTCGAGGTCGCGAAGGTCGGAAATCAGCGCCAGACGGTCTGCCGCATGGCTTCTCCGACGATCATCGCAGCCGAGACGGCGACGTTTATCGAGCGTTGGCCTTCCACCATGGGAACGAGGATCCGGGCGTCGGCTGCCGCGTGGACATGATCAGGGACGCCGGCGCTCTCGCGGCCGAAAAGAAGGATGTCGTCGTCACGGAATGCGAAGTCGGTATAGCGGTCGGACGACTTGGTGGACGCCAGCACCAAACGCCGACCGGTAGCCTTTCGCCAGTCCTCGAAGCGATCCCAATTGACATGGCGGGTGAGGGCGGCTGCGGCGATATAGTCCATGCCTGCCCGTTTGAGGTTGCGGTCGGATATGTCGAAACCAGCAGGCTCGATAATGTCGACAGCGAAGCCAAGACAGGCGGCGAGACGCAGGATGGTTCCCGTATTGCCGGGTATGTCAGGCTGATAGAGCGCTAGTCTGAGGATCGCCATGGTTTAGGCCGTATTCTTCGGTTTTCGTCGAAGGACGCCTATTGCAACTGTGATTTCAGCGCAATAGGGCGCGTTTTGGCCGATAATTGTTCAATTTCCGGCCGGTCGGGGCTGGAAATTCTGCTTGATTCGCGTTAAGGGTGCACATCTTTTAATCGCCAGAAGGGAGCGCCAAGATGGAAATATTGCCGCGTATGCGCTCTCGATGCGTGACCCCGCGAGTGGCGACCTGGCACGCGTAGTGCCATTTCTCTCCTGAGTTCCCATTTCTAACCTTTGCGCGGCCGTTATGGCCTCGTCCCGTGAACGTCCGGTTCCCATATGAGCTCTCAAGCGCCGTTTTGCGCGAGCCGGGGAGGCTGGACCGATCAGGTTTCGGAGCATTTTCATGTTTGGCTGGTTCGAGCAGCGACTTAATCCTTTCCCGACCGAGGAGCCGGTTGCTCCTCCGAAGGGTCTTTTTGCATTTTGCTGGCACTACACGAAGCCGGCAGCACCGTGGCTCGCCATCATGGCAGTGCTGACGGCGCTGATCGCCGTCGGCGAGGTGGCGCTCTTCCAGTTCCTCGGTGATATCGTGGACTGGCTGACTAAAGCCGACAAGGCGACATTTCTGGAGTCGGAATGGCCGAGGTTGGCATGGATGGGATCGTTGATCCTCATCGGCCTGCCGCTGGCGGCGGGGCTGGATTCACTCATCATGCATCAGGTGCTACTCGGCAACTATCCGATGATCGCACGCTGGCAGATGCACCGTTTCCTCCTGCGTCACAGCATGACCTTTTTCGCCAACGAATTCGCCGGACGCGTTGCGACGAAGGTGATGCAGACGTCGCTTGCGGTTCGCGAAACGACGATGAAGATCCTCGATGTCTTCGTCTATGTCGTCACCTACTTCCTGTCGATGATCATTGTGATCGCTGCTGCCGACTGGCGGCTGATGATACCGATCCTCGTTTGGCTCGCTGTCTATATCGGAATCGTGTCCTACTTCGTGCCGCGGCTTCGCAAGATCGCGGCACAGCAGGCGGATGCGCGCTCTATGATGACGGGGCGGGTGGTCGACAGCTACACGAACATCGCGACGGTGAAGCTGTTCTCGCATGCCGGCCGCGAAGAGACCTATGCGCGTAGCGGCATGGAGGAGTTCCTCGAAACTGTCCACGCGCAGATGCGTCGCGTCACGTTGTTTCATATATCCGTCTATATGAACAACTGCGTGGCGTTGTTCGTGGTGTCCGGCCTGTCCATCTGGTTCTGGCTGAACGGACAGATCTCGGTCGGTGCCATTGCTATTGCGATCGGTCTTGCCATGCGTGTCAACGGCATGTCGCAGTGGATCATGTGGGAAGTCTCGGCGCTGTTCGAGAACATCGGCACGGTCTATGACGGCATGGAGATGATGACGAAGAAGCATGACATCGTCGACAAGCCGAACGCGCCGCAGTTGTCAGCGAGGAAGGGTGCAATCCACTACGAGCGCATCCGCTTCCACTATGGCAAGGGCAAAGGTGTCATCGACAATCTCTCCCTAGACATCAAGGCGGGTGAGAAGGTCGGCCTGGTCGGTCGCTCCGGTGCCGGCAAGACGACGCTGATGAACCTGTTGCTGCGCTTCTACGATCTGGAGGCCGGCCGCATCACGATCGATGGGCAGGACATCTCGGGCGTGTCCCAGGAAAGCCTGCGTGAACTGATCGGCGTCGTGACGCAGGATACGTCCCTGCTGCACCGGTCGATCCGCGACAACATCGCCTATGGCCGCCCGGACGCGACCGACGCCCAGGTGATCGAAGCCGCCAGGCGTGCGAATGCCTGGGACTTCATCGAAGGGCTTGTCGACATGCAGGGCCGCACAGGGCTCGACGCGCAGGTAGGCGAACGCGGCGTGAAGCTCTCCGGCGGCCAGCGTCAGCGCGTCGCGATCGCCCGCGTCTTCCTGAAGGACGCGCCGATCCTGGTGCTCGACGAGGCGACATCGGCGCTCGACTCCGAGGTCGAGGCGGCAATTCAGGAAAACCTATTTGCGCTGATGGAAGGCAAGACGGTGATTGCGATCGCGCATCGCCTGTCGACCCTGACCGAGATGGACCGTCTGATCGTGCTCGACAAGGGCAGGATCATCGAGGCCGGCGCACACGCAGAGCTGGTCCAGCAGGGCGGTATTTACGCTGACCTGTGGAACCGTCAGTCCGGCGGCTTCTTGGCCGATCACTCGGAAGAGGCGGAAGAGGCGGCCGAATAGAAAGAAGCCCTCCCTGCGGATGCGGGGGGCTTCTCTTTTCGTGTCCATGGATGTGGTGTCAGAGGCTGTCTGCCCAGTCTTTCACCCGGTTTCCTTCGACAAGCATGCTATTGGTCGACACAAGCGTACGCAATGCGAACAGACGTCGCTCTTCCTCGCGATCGACCCACGTAGAGATCGCCTCGGCGATTGCCTCGTCGTAGGACATTTCCAACTGTTCAACGATTGCATCAAGTCGTTCCGCAAGGGGCAGCGGAATACTCGACAATACTGTCTTCCTTGCTTGCATTGCGGCCGTCTCCCGTAAAAATCCATTGTACCTCGAGATTGTGACGAGGTCAGTCTCATTCAACAACGATGCCGTTGTTGTTACCGATTGTTACGAAAATATAAGGTTGCGCCCTGGGGCCGTTGCTTTCCCGCCCTGGCTAATAAGCCTATATCGCATTTATGCTGATAAAACGACTCCTTCGTGTCTTTGAAAATTGGATTAATCCCTTTGCGCCGCGGGAAAACATTCAGCCCCCGCGTTCCACGCTTGGATTCATCTGGTTCTATATCGGGCAGGCGAAGACGCCCTTCGTCGCGATGCTCGTGCTCGGCGGGATGTCGGCGGCAATCGAGGCGGCGCTCTTCTGGTTCGTCGGCCGGCTTGTCGATATCCTCGCGACGATCACGCCGGCCGCAGGCTGGAGCGGCCTTCTTGCCGCGCACGGCGCCGAACTCTTCGGTATGCTCGTCCTTATCGGCATCGTCCGCTTTGTCGTCGCGCTGTTGATTGCGCTCGTCGATCAGCAGGTGATCACGCCCGGCTTCTATAACCTCGCGCGCTGGCAATCCTACCTGCATGTTTCGAGGCAATCGCTCTCGTTCTTTCAAAGCGATTTCTCCGGCCGCGTCGTCACCAAGGTCTGGTCGGCGGGCCAGGCCACGGGCGATCTGGTGACGTCGCTGATGGAGAGCGTCTGGTTCGTCGGCATCTATGCGGCGACAACGCTGGTGCTCGTCGCGCGGCTGGATCTCTCGCTTGCCGTGGTCGTGCTCTGCTGGCTCGGCGTGTTCGGCGTTCTCGCGCGTTATTTCGTGCCCCGCATCCGATTGCATTCCCGGGAAACGGCGGAAGCGGCGTCGATGATCAACGGGCGCATGGTGGACGCCTACAGCAACATCCAGACACTGAAGCTGTTTGCGCGTGACGAAGAGAGCGACCGCTACATGCGGCAAGGCTTCGACTTCTATCAGCACACTGTCCTGCGGTTCACGCGCTTCATCACCGGGGTACGCGCCTCGATGGCACTGCTTTCGGGCATCATGATCGTTACGATGGCCGGACTGAGCGTTCATCTTTGGCTGGCGGGGCTCATCAGTTCCGGCGCGGTCGCCTTCTCGCTGGCGCTTGTGCTGCGCCTCAACTTCCTTCTCGGCCGGCTGATGACCCAGTTCAACGGCATCATGCGCAACCTCGGCACGATCCAGAATGCTGCCGAGCTGATCTCGCAGCCGCTTGGACTGGTCGATCGCCCCGGTGCCCGCGACCTTACTATTCGACAGCCCGGCATCCGCTTCGAGAACGTCTCTTTCCACTACGGCAGACCAGATGGCGTTATCGACAACTTCTCGCTCACGATCGAGCCGGGGGAGAAGGTCGGCATCGTCGGGCGCTCGGGCGCCGGCAAGTCGACACTGGTCAACCTCCTGCTGCGGCTCTACGACCTCGAAGGTGGACGGATCTTGATCGACGGCCAGGACATTGCGTCCGTCACGCAGGAAACCCTGCGCATGCAGATAGGCGTTGTCAGCCAGGATACGTCGCTCCTGCATCGTTCCGTCCGGGACAATATCTTGTTTGGGCGCCCTGATGCGGGCGAGGCGCGGTTGGTCGAAGCGGCTCGGCGCGCGGAAGCGCTTGGCTTCATCGAACGCCTGCAGGACCAGAATGGCCGCAGGGGTTTCGACGCGCACGTCGGGGAGCGTGGCGTGAAGCTTTCCGGCGGTCAGCGCCAGCGTATCGCGATTGCGCGCGTCATGCTGAAGGATGCGCCGATCCTCGTTCTCGACGAAGCAACATCGGCGCTGGATTCCGAGGTGGAAGAGGCGATCCAATCCAATCTGATCGGCCTCATGCAAGGCAAGACGGTGCTTGCCATCGCGCATCGGCTCTCGACCATCGCCGCCCTCGACCGATTGATCGTCGTCGACGAGGGTGGGATTATCGAAGAGGGGACGCACGAAGCTCTGCTGAAACAGGGTGGTCTCTATGCCGAACTCTGGGCACGGCAATCCGGTGGGTTCATCGCAACCGATGTCGAGCCGCCACCGCCCGGTTCAAAGGCACACCGTAAACTCGGCGACGAGGCCAAAGTCGTCTGAGATGCAGTGTTGCCTTCGGTCCACTGGAATGGTTTCAGCCGTAGTGGCCGGTCGGCGGGAACGCCGTCGACGCTGGTCCCGAAGGCTCGAGTTGGTGCAATGCGCAGCTGTGGCAAGCATGTGATTGTCTTCGAAAATCATCTGAAAATTCCCGCGACATTGTGCCCACATGGCCTTGCCAAGGCTGGACATAATTTGCGATCAAGCTTAGAACGCGCCGGATTGGTGGGGAATCTATGGTCGAATTGTGTCGCGACAGATTCGCCGCCGCGAGGAGCAGGGGCGGAGTTCCGCAAAATTTGCGTAGAGGATGGTTATAAGCCGTGAGCGAACACGAAACGACAGGCGAGATCACGGGCGAGCCGACTCGCCGTGATTTCCTTTATCTCACCACAGGCATGGCGGGGGCGGTTGGGGCCGTTGCGGTTGCATGGCCGTTTATCGACCAGATGCGTCCGGATGCTTCGACGTTGGCGCTGGCCTCGATCGAGGTTGACGTTTCCAGCCTCGAGCCGGGAATGTCGCTGACGGCCAAGTGGCGCGGCAAGCCGATCTTCATCCGCAACCGTACGCCCGAGGAAGTGAAGGCTGCCGATGAGGTGCCGCTTTCCGACCTGAAGGACCCGGTGGCGCGCAACGCCAACCTGCCGTCCGACGCGCAGGCGACCGGCGTCGACCGTTCGGCCGGCAAGGACAAGGAAAACTGGATCGTCATGATCGGCTCGTGCACCCATCTCGGCTGCATCCCGCTCGGCCAGGCCGGCGAATACAATGGTTGGTTCTGTCCCTGCCATGGCTCGGTCTACGACACGGCCGGCCGCATCCGCAAAGGNCCGGCGCCGCAGAACCTGGCGATCCCGACCTATTCGTTCGTTTCCGATAAAGTAATCAAGATCGGTTGAGGGGGACTGATTTATGAGTGGCCATTCCAGCTACGAGCCATCAACCGGCCTTGAGAAGTGGATCGATGCGCGCCTGCCTTTGCCGCGCATGGTCTATGACAGTTTCGTC
>NZ_AZNV01000016.1:0-133535 GCF_000510625.1 Rhizobium sp. IBUN | reverse complement strand
ATGAACAGCGCCTTGAACATCAAGGTCGGATCGAGCGGCGGGCGGCCGTTGTCGGCGCAATAAAGCCCCGCAACACGATCATGGATGAAGGAAAAGTCGATCACCGCGTCGATCTTGCGCAGCAGGTGATCCTTCGGCACCAGACTGTCGAGCGTCACCATCTCAAGAGTCGTCTGGGTGGGAGCAGGTTTCTTCAACATGTCCCAATGAATCACAAACCCCCAGACGGTGCCAGGGGTTTGTCAGCAATCTGACGGGCCCGCGAGGGCCCGTTTTCTTTATTCCTTATCCGGCTTCCGGGTCAGGCGACCCGGTTAGCGGCCTTGCGGCGCTCGTTGACCGGCTGGTAGGCCATGCGCTGATGATACGTGCAATACGGGGAAGAGTCCGGGGACTCGCAACCGCAGAAGTGGAAGTCGTCATTGAGCGGATCGCCGACCGGCCACTTGCAGGTGCGCTCGGTGAGTTCGGTGAGGCCAAGGCGGCGAGAAATCGGAACGATTACATTTGCGGCCGGACGGAAGCGGACTTCCTCCACGGTATCGATTTCGATCTCTTCCTTGAGCATCGTCGCGCCCTGTTGGCGGGTAACGGTGCGTGTGGTGATCCGCGAGGCGTAGTTCGTGGCGCGGGGCGCCGAAGTCGTGCGCTTGGGGGTTCTGACGGTGGTCGTCGAACCGCCGGCCTTGGCACGGCCGGGCAGACTCAAACGATGGACTTTACCAATGACGGCGTTACGACTTACACCACCAAGTTGTGCTGCGATCTGGCTGGCGCTCAGGCCTTCGGACCACAGCTTCTTCAGTTTTTCAACGCGCTCGTCTGTCCAGTTCATGCCCCTGTCTCCGCCTTATTAGCGTTGGTGTAGGCAGAATCCTTCACCGTTGCCACGGACGTATCCGAGGCAAGAAACGCTTACTCAAATTTTGGTGACTAGTTCCGCCGCATGCAGCCTAGTAATTGAGTTTTAACCTAGTGTGAGGCCGACTCCGTGACAAGAGTCGGTTGAATCTCGGGGAATCGATTTTCAAGTTTTCCCCAACTTGCTGGGCGTGAGAGTCATTTATGCAACATAGTTGTTGATAGGTCGAGCGCCTCGGGATGGCTGCTTGACGCATGCAGCGAAACCTCAGTTTTGTTGACATTGCAGTGCGAAAAGTAAATAGTGCTGCTCGCCGCCGAAAGGCGGCATTTTTAATTTTCCGGACCTGCTTTCCTTAGCCGGAGTCCGGCTGCTGATGATTGCTGATAGGAGATCGCGCCATGGCTGAAGCCGCGCTTTACGACACCTACTCTCGTGCCCCGCTGCGGTTCGAGCGAGGAGAAGGCGTGTGGCTGATCAGCGAAACGGGCGAGCGATATCTTGATTTCGGCGCGGGCGTTGCCGTCACCTCCGTTGGCCACAGCCATCCGCATGTGGTTGGCGCGCTGAAGGAGCAGGCCGACAAGGTCTGGCATCTGTCCAACATCTATGAGATCCCGGGTCAGGAAACACTGGCAAAGCGGCTGACCGATGCGACCTTCGCCGATAAGGTGTTCTTCACGAACTCCGGCGCGGAAGCCTTGGAATGCGCGATCAAGACCGCGCGCCGCTATCAGTTTTCCAAGGGCCATCCCGAGCGGTTCCATATTATCACCTTTGAAGGCGCCTTCCATGGCCGTACGCTGGCGACGATTGCCGCCGGTGGCCAGGAGAAATACCTCGAAGGCTTCGGTCCCAAGGCGCCTGGCTTCGATCAGGTGCCGTTCGGTGATCTCGATGCAGTCCGCAGCGCCATCACAAATGAAACGGCCGCGATCCTCATCGAACCTATTCAGGGGGAAGGCGGCGTCCGCCCGGCGACGAACGAGTTCCTGAAGGCACTTCGCGCGATCTGCGACGAGCATGGTCTGCTGCTGATTTTCGATGAAGTGCAGACCGGCATGGGCCGCACGGGCAAGCTCTTTGCGCATGAGTGGTCAGGCGCTACCCCCGATATCATGGCGGTTGCCAAGGGCATCGGCGGCGGCTTCCCGCTCGGAGCCTGCCTTGCCACGGCAGAGGCCGCTTCCGGCATGAAGGCCGGCACGCATGGCTCCACTTATGGCGGCAATCCGCTCGCCATGGCAGTTGGCAGTGCCGTGCTCGACGTGATCCTCGCGGAGGGCTTCCTGCAGCAGGTGCGTGACGTCTCGCTGGTATTCCGCCAAGGGCTGGCCTCGCTCAAGGATCGCTATCCTGATATCATCGAGGATATCAAGGGCGAGGGGCTGCTGCTCGGCGTCAAGGCCGCCGTGCCGTCCTCCGAACTGCTGCAGGCGATCCGTGACGCCCATCTGCTCGGCGTACCCGCTGGCGACAATGTCATTCGTCTTCTGCCGCCTCTGGTCGTCACTGCTGACGAAGCCCGCGAGGGCCTTGCCCGCCTCGAACGCGCCGCCGAAAGCGTGCGCGCTGCGAAGGTCAAGAAGACGGCTTAATGAATAGTGCCTGTCGGAAGGCGGGCGTGATAGGTAACGATAATGGCTTCCCCCAAACACTTCCTCGATCTCTCCGCCGTCGCGGCATCCGACCTACGGCTCATCATGGATGACGCAATCTCGCGCAAGCAGGCCTTCAAGGCCGGGCAGGGCGACAAGCCGCTATCAGGCAAGATGCTGGCGATGATCTTCGAAAAGCCCTCGACGCGCACCCGCGTGTCCTTCGACGTTGGCATGCGCCAGCTCGGGGGCGAGACGCTGTTCCTGTCCGGCACAGAAATGCAGCTCGGCCGCGCCGAGACGATCGGTGACACGGCCAAGGTGCTGTCGCGCTATGTCGACGCGATCATGATCCGCACGACTGATCATGCCCGCATGCTGGAGCTCGCCGAGCATGCAACCGTTCCTGTCATCAACGCATTGACGGATGATACGCACCCCTGCCAGATCATGGCTGATGTCATGACCTTCGAAGAGCACCGCGGCCCGATCAAGGGCAAGACGATCGCCTGGACCGGCGACGGCAACAACGTGCTGCATTCGTTGGTCGAAGGAGCCGCGCGTTTTGGCTACCGCATGAATATGGCGGTGCCCCTTGGTTCCGAGCCAAAGGATCACTATCTGAACTGGGCCCGCAATGAGGGCGCCGAAATCATGCTTTACCATGATGCAGACCGTGCGGTCGCCGGCGTCGATTGTGTGGTGACCGATACCTGGGTCTCCATGAATCAGGAACATCGGGCCCGTGGTCACAACGTATTCCAGCCTTATCAGGTCAATTCGGCTTTGATGGCGCAGGCCGACAAGGATGCATTGTTCATGCATTGCCTGCCCGCCCATCGTGGTGAGGAAGTTACGGACGAGGTGATCGACGGCCCGCAATCCGTGGTCTTCGATGAAGCGGAAAACCGTCTTCATGCGCAGAAGTCGATTCTTGCTTGGTGCCTGGGCGCGATCTGAACCATACTGGCCGCCACGTTTGGCCGGAAGGCCCGGTGGCCGTGCGAGCGGATGGACACCCTTGTCTGCCGCTCTCAGACTAGGAGAAGACCATGGCAGAACCTGCAGCCACCCTCGGCGAATTCAATTTCGCCGGCGATGATCATGTCGTTCCGTTTCAGGTTGAGGGACTGGATGTGCGCGGTCGCGCCGTCCAGCTCGGGCCGATGCTGGACGCGATCCTCGAGCGCCATCGCTATCCTGCGCCCGTCGCGCGGCTTCTTGCCGAAGTCGTTGTGCTGACGGTGCTGCTCGGCACGTCGCTGAAATTTGAAGGCAAGTTCACGGTCCAGACCAAGGGCGACGGCCCGGTGGACCTGCTTGTTTGCGATTTCTCGACGCCTGAGAACGTGCGTGCCTACGCACGCTTCAACCAGGGCCTCCTCGACAGGGCCGTTGCGGCAGGGCAGATCGAGCCCGAACAGCTTCTCGGCAAGGGCATGCTGGCCTTTACGATCGATCAGGGCAAATTTTCCCAACCCTACCAGGGTATCGTTGCGCTCGACGGTGCGACCCTTGAAGAGATTGCCGGCACCTATTTCCGCCAGTCTGAGCAGATCCCGACGCGGGTGCGTCTTGCTGCTGCCGAACTCTTCGATCGCGACGACGCGGGCAAGCCGCGCCACCGCTGGCGGGCTGGCGGTCTTGTCGCCCAGTTCCTGCCGGAAGCGCCGGAGCGCATGCGCCAGCCGGATCTTCACGGCGGCGACGGCGATAGGACTGGCGGCACCCACAAGGAAGACGATGCCTGGATGGAAGCCCGCTCGCTCGTCGACACGATCGACGCCGACGAACTGACGGATCCGCAAGTCGGCACCGAGCGGCTGCTATATCGTCTGTTCCACGAGCGTGGGGTTCGCGTCTACGAACCGCGCGAGGTCTTCGATCGGTGCAGCTGTTCCCGCGAAAAGATCAAGGGGGTGCTGAAGGGCTTCTCGGCGGAGGAAATTGATGCCAGTCAGGAAGACGGCGCAATTTCGGTCACCTGCGAATTCTGCTCGACGACCTATCGTTTCGAAGTGGAAGAGGTGGCAGAGCCTGCGGAGTGATCAGTTCAGGACTCTCAGCAGCCCTGGCGAATCCAGTGAGAAGGCGGGTATTTCGACATTGAAAAGCTCGCCTTCGTCCGTTTCCATCTGGTAGTGGCCGAACATCAGCCCCGACGGCGTATCCAGCGGGCAGCCCGAGGAATATTCATAGGTATCGCCGGGCGCGAGCCGCGGCTGTTCGCCCACGACGCCGGCGCCCGTGACCTCATCGACGAGGCCGTTCTGGTCGGTGATGTTCCAATAGCGGTTCACCAGTCGCACGGACTTGTCGGAATTGTTGCTGATGACGATCCGGTAGCCCCAGACATAGCGATCGTCTTCCGGATCGGATTGCTCCTCCAGATAAAAAGGTTCGACGACGACTTCAATGTCTCGTGTAAGGGCGCGGTACATGCCTACACCATAGTCAATATACGTTACCGGTATCTTATACGACAGCCGATCCGTCAATAAACCGATAGTCGATCACGTCCGTAATGCCTGTAAAGGCAAGAAGTTTCGCCACTTAAGCCTGACTTTGACCTGTCTTGGGTGGGGCAAAGCAGCATGTGGCGGTCGGCCGGATTTGCGTCGATCCGGCCGATGTCGGCTTGATCAGGCGTTCACTTTTGCGAGAGCCTGGGCGAAGTCCTCGATCAGGTCGTCCGTGTCCTCGATGCCGGCGGAAAGACGAACGGTACCGCCGGAAATGCCGAGCTCCGCCCGTGCTTCGTCGGTCAGGTTCTTGTGCGTCGTCGTAGCCGGATGCGTGATCAGGCTCTTGGCGTCGCCCAGATTGTTGGAGATCTTGACGACCTGCAAGGCGTTTTGGAGCGCGAAAGCTGCTTCCTTGCCGCCCTTGAGTTCGATGGCGACCAGTGTCGAGCCACCCTTCATCTGCTTGGCGACGATGTCGGCCTGCGGATGATCGTTGCGGCCGGGATAGATGACCTTGGCGACCTTCGGCTGATCGGCCAGGAAGTCGGCGATCTTCGAGGCGTTTTCGGTCTGCTGCTTGACGCGCAGCGGCAGCGTCTCGAGTCCCTTCAGCAGCGTCCATGCCGTGAACGGCGACATGGCCGGGCCGGTGTGGCGGTAGTAGTCCTGAAGGTTCTCGTTGACCCATTCCCGGTCGGAGAGGATGACGCCACCGAGGCTGCGGCCCTGGCCGTCGATGTGCTTGGTGGCCGAATAGACGACGATATGGGCGCCGAGCTCGAGCGGCTTCTGGAAGATCGGCGTGGCGAAGACGTTGTCGACCACGACCTTGGCGCCGATCTGGTTGGCGAGCTTGGCGACGCCGGCAATGTCTATCACCTCGAGTGTCGGATTGGTCGGGCTTTCCAGGAAGAACACCTTGGTGTTCGGGCGGATCGCCTTTTCCCAGTTTTCCAGATGGCGACCGTCGACCAGCGTGCATTCGATACCGTATTTCGGGGCGAGCGTCTCGACGACCCAGCGGCAGGAGCCGAAGAGGGCGCGGGCGGCAACGATGTGGTCGCCGGCCTTCACCTGGCAGAGGATTGCGGCGGTGACGGCTGCCATGCCGGAGGCCGTGGCGCGGGCTTCCTCTGCGCCTTCCAGTGCGCACATGCGCTTCTCGAACATGTCGTTTGTCGGGCTGCCGTAGCGAGCGTAGATATAGCCTTCCGTTTCGCCCTTGAAGCGCGCTTCGGCCGCTTCCGCGCTCTCATAGACGAAGCCCTGCGTGAGGTAGATGGCTTCCGAGGTCTCGCCATATTGCGAGCGCAAAGAACCGTCGTGAACGAGTTGGGTTGCGGGGCGCCAAGTCTTGCTCATGAATCACCACTTTCAAACAACAAAAAAACCGGCCGCGAAAGCAGACCGGTTTTGCACCCGGTCCTTTTAGCCACTTGTTTAACGTGGCTGCAAGCCGACCGGCCAAATCACCACGGGATAAAAGTGCAATACTGCCGTTCTATGCTTGCGTCAATTCCTTGAGTTTGGTTTTGTCTCCCGCGAATATGGATGGGGCATGATGGCTCGCGAAACAGGAATTTTGGCGGATCGCGCGATAGCCGCGCTCTTTGAGGCGGGACGTCTCACCAGCGAGCGCGATTTGGACCACGACCAGATCCAACCGGCAAGCCTTGACCTCAGGCTTGGCGCGAAGGCATTCCGCGTTCGCGCGAGCTTCATGCCGGGTCCTTCCCATTTGGTGTCCGATAAGCTCGATCGCCTCAGCCTCCACGTCGTCGACCTCAGCGAAGGCGCCGTGCTGGAGACCGGCTGTGTCTATATCGTTCCCTTGATGGAGCGCCTCGACCTGTCGGCCGACATGTCGGCCTCGGCCAATCCCAAAAGCTCGACCGGACGTCTCGATATCTTCACCCGCGTCATCACCGACTACGCGCAGGAGTTCGACAAAATCCCGGCTGGCTACTCCGGCCCGCTCTATCTCGAAATCAGTCCGCGTACTTTCCCGATCGTCGTGCGTCGAGGCTCGCGCCTGTCGCAGATCCGCTTCCGGGTCGGCCATTCGATACTTGGGGAGCCGGAATTGCTCGCGCTCCACGATGCCGAAACGCTGGTCGCCAGCAAGCTGCCGAACGTCTCCGGCGGCGGCATTGCCCTGTCGATTGATTTGGCCGGCGACAAGGATGGACTGATCGGCTACCGCGGTAAGCACCACACTGCAGTCGTCGATGTCGACAAGAAGGCGCAGCACGACATCTATGACTTCTGGGAACCTCTCTATAGCCGCGGTCGCAACGAACTGATCCTGGATCCGGACGAGTTTTATATTCTCGTCTCGCGCGAAGCCATCCATGTGCCACCGCACTACGCGGCAGAGATGACCCCCTTCGATCCGTTGGTTGGCGAATTTCGCGTGCATTATGCAGGCTTCTTCGACCCCGGCTTCGGCCACGTCCCCGCTGGCGGCCGCGGCAGCCGCGCCGTGCTCGAGGTCCGCAGCCACGAGGTTCCCTTCATCCTCGAGGACGGCCAGATCGTCGGTCGCCTCGTCTATGAGCATATGCAGGAGCACCCCGAGAGCCTCTACGGCTCCGGCCTCGGCTCCAACTATCAGGCCCAGGGCCTGAAACTCTCGAAGCACTTCCGCATCTGACAACGCCAATGCCCGCTTGACAGCGGCACCCATCTATTGGAAATCTCGCTCCAACGCGGGTGTAGCTCAATGGTAGAGCAGCAGCTTCCCAAGCTGAATACGAGGGTTCGATTCCCTTCACCCGCTCCAAGTTCAGATGGTTTTGGTGGGACTGAGCGGATTTCATCCGCACTGTGGTCTGAGCGTGGTGCCCACGTGGGCCGCCGTCGTTCGCTGTCTTACTCCACGAGGAAAGAACGCCCTTAAGAGGTAGCCTCGAAGGAAATTGAAATAGTTGACAATCCTCTAATAAACATGGTTAATTTTTAACTATTCTCCGATATCACGGGAACGCAGGCGACCCCTTGGTCGTTGTCGGCATGATCAGGAGGAGTTGCAGAATGCTTTTGAAGATTTTCACGGCGAAGCGCGAGATCCGGGAGAATGGCGATACCGGCACTTACGCTGACGGCTACTATGCGCCGGAAGTGGTTCTTGCGTCTGCGCGCGATGACGATCGTGCTTCCTATGAGCGCGATTATGGTCGCGGCCGCAAGGTCGAGCAAATTCCGCTCGGGTTTGCCTGAGCACCCTTTTTAGCTTCCGTCTTGTGCGGCAGCCGGGCCATGGCTCGCTGTTTGAAGTCGAAAGTCTATAATCGAAAAGGGCGGCATTGAGCCGCCCTTTGCTTTTGTACCGTTTTGCTGGGATCAGAATTCCGTCCAATCGGCGTCGTCGCGTGGGCTCGAAGAGGCGCTGCTTGCACCAAATGCGCTTGCAAGTTTCTGCCCAAGCGCCCGAGCCGGCGAGCTAGAGGGGCGGGTGACACCCGGAGTGGCGATGCGGACGGGTGCCTTTCTGGCTGCGACCGGCGGCGCGGCCGGCCGTGGCGCCGAATGGATGTGAGTGCCCTGCAGCGGCGCTGCCGCGGCAATGTTAGCGCTGAAACTGCCAGTGCCGGTCAGCTTGAACTGGTCGAGCAGGTTGTTGAGTGTCGCCGCTTCCGTCGCGAGCTTGTGGCTCGCCGCCGTGCTTTCCTCGACCATGGCCGCATTCTTCTGCGTTCCCTGGTCCATCGAGTTCACCGCCGTGTTGATCTCCTGCAGGCCGGTCGATTGCTCGCGGGCGGCCTCGGCGATCGCGTCGACGTGCTGGTTGATCTCCTGAACCTCGTGAACGATCGCATCAAGCGCCTTGCCGGTTTCGCCGACAAGCGACACGCCCGTCTGCACATGGTCGCCCGATGTGGTGATCAGCGACTTGATCTCCCTGGCGGCATTGGCCGAGCGCTGTGCAAGTTCACGCACCTCCTGGGCAACGACGGCAAAGCCCTTGCCGGCTTCACCGGCGCGCGCGGCCTCGACGCCGGCGTTGAGGGCCAGAAGATTGGTCTGGAAGGCGATGTCGTCGATGACGCCGATGATGTTGCCGATCTCCGCGGAGGATTGCGCGATCTGCTGCATGGCGTTGACGGCCTTGCTGACCACTTCGCCGGACTTTTCTGCACCGGCGCGCGTGCGTGCCACGAGCCCACGTGCTTCCTCGGCACGCTTGGCGGCATCCTTCACGGTGGTGGTGATCTCCTCGAGGGCCGCTGCCGTCTCCTCGACGGACGCTGCCTGCTGCTCGGTGCGCTTCGAAAGCTCGTCCGCCGAGGCGCGGATCTCGGTTGCGCCGGCAGTGATGGCGCGGGCGTTGGCGCCGACCGTCTGCATAGTGTCGTTCAAGCGCAGGATCGAGTTGTTGAAATCCTGTCGCAGACTATCGAGGTCGCCGACAAACGCCGTATCGATCCGAGATGCGAGGTCGCCTGCGGCCAGCCGGCGTAAGCCGTCGCCAAGCGCGCTGACCGCGCGCGAGAGATCGGCAGCCTCGGTTGCGCGCTGAGCTTCACGTTCTCGGCGTTCGCTGTCGCTGAGATTGCGGCTCTTTTCGGCCTCGCCCTCAAGCCGGATACGATCGACGGCATTGTCGCGGAAGACGGCAACGGCGCCGGCCATCTGGCCAACCTCGTCACGACGGTCGAGGCCGTCGATGGCGCCGTGCGTATCTCCCTCGGCAAGCTGAGCCATCCGGTCACGCAGAAGAACCATGGGCGTGGTGATCCCCGATTGCGCGACCCACACAGAAAGGCCGATCGCGCCCATGACAGCGAGCCCGATCAGTACGAAACTGAGAGTGATGCGCTGGTTGACGCTAATGGAGAGCGCGTCGCCGCCATCGTTCAGCAATGCCATCAGCGCATCATTGTTGGCGATCATTTTCGGAGTGACCGTGTTCAGCTTCGCATTGAGCATGCTTGCTGCAAGCTGCGCGCCGGCACTGTCCTTTGCCTTGGCGAGGTCGATGACCTTGCTGGAAAGCGCTTCCATCTCGGCGATGCCGACGAGGATTTCGTCAATCGCCGGCTTGCGGCTAGGTACCAAGGCCGCCGCCTGTTCCAGGCGTTCGCGCGCTTGAGGCATCTTGCTTGGCGTCGTGAGCGCTGTATTGAAAGCCGGCGTCTCCGGCTTGAGGCCGGCGATAAGCGTGACCTGCAGCACGGCAGCGGTTGCCGAGGCGCTGGCGCGGGATGCCTGCATGGCTGCCAGTGCCTCGTTATCGATGAAGGCGCTGTAGGTGGCATCGGCACCGCGGAATTCGGTGATGACATAAACGAGGCCCCCGAGCGCGATCGCCCCGAGAAGCGCGACGACAGAAATGATCTTCGTCCGGATTTTCAAGTTCTTCAGCATGGCTATGTCCACTCGCTTGACCCGACCGCGGGCGGGCCGACTATTGAAGCATTTTATGTCGCGGGATACGGCATGGTGGGATGCCCGGAAGGCTCGACATGCGCATCATGCATTCGGCCCGTGAGCCGGCGTCGTCCTGGCGAATAGAATGGGACATTGCTTAATGTGGCCCTAACGCTTGGGATCTGTCCCCGGAAAAAATTTCGGTTCCCGCCGCCTATTTTAGGGACGAGTCATGCTAAGCGGGGCGCAACTTCTCACTGGTGCTGACAGGGACATGAGGCGTCTTGTCCCAGAAGAAGGGCTTTCTCGGCAGCTCGAGAAGGGCGCGCCATGCCGCCACCGAGATCATCAGGCAATAGAGCGGGACATAGATCCAGCGCCAGCCGATGCTGCGTTTTTCCTCACGCAGCATCGCGACCCTGCCGAGCAGCAGAAAGAGGCCGTAGCTTGCCGCCATATTGGCAAGATCGAGGAGCAAGAGCGCGCCTTCGCTGCTGCCGGCGGGCGGAAAGCCGAGCGCTAGGTAGCCGGCGGTGGTGACAAGGAGCATGATCAGCCAGGGATGGGTGAGAGAGGAAAACAGCATTCCTCCGATCAGCAACTGGAACACCAGAAAGCCGCCGCATCTCGCGCGGGAGGCGCGCTGGCTCGCGCATCACCAGGTTTCGGGCTCCGGCACGATCGCCAGCATGCCTTTGCTGATGTAGTTCAGCCGGACGCAGCGAGCCTGCAGAAGCTGGCTGTCGAGTGCCTTGTCATCGTTGACGAGGGAGCTGTCGATTGCCGAAAGGAAGGGAAGCCGGAGCCCGCGCGCCAGGGATGCGTAGTAGCTGTCGGCATCGATGGAGCCGCTTGCAATGAGTTCCTGTTCGATGCTCGCGCCGTTGCGGCGTGCGACCTGCATCGGGCGGGCGATTGTCGGCCTGCCGATGCCGAGTTGCAGCAGAACCTCTGGTAGGAATCGTTTACCGCGCGCGCAGGCGGCGCGCCGTGGCGTATTGAACCATCATCCAAGAGCGTGCGGTCTTCGATCCCGCCCGACGCATATTCCCCGACACGCATGACTCTGATACACCGTTTCCAGAATGGCAGTGCATGCTTTCCCCGAGGTCGATCATAATGATGCAATTTAAACTAGCATCCCTGAATCTTAAGGGGCTATGCAGCTTTTGGCTGTCTTTGATTGTGTTTTTCTGCCCGCTCTCGTTGTCGGCGCAGGAGGCGATGCCAGGCTTGCCGCTGCTTTTCGATTCCAGGGAGCGCCTTGCCAAACCGGATCTTTCGTCGCTCGTCCGCCTGCGTTTCCTGACGACGATCGACTTTCCACCGTTCAATTTTACCGATCAGAATGGCAAGCTTTCCGGTTTCAACGTCGATCTCGCCCGCGAGATCTGTAACGAGCTGGAGATTGCCAGCAAATGCCAGATCCAGGCGCTGCCGTTCGCTGACCTGAATGCCGCGCTCGCGGCCTCGCAGGGCGATGCCGTGATTGCCGGCGTCGCCGTCAGCGAGGAGCTGCGGCGACAGTTCGCCTTTTCGCGCCCCTATCTCATGCTGCCCGCCCGCTTCGTTCGAAACTTAAAGGCTTCCATAAAGGGCGAGAATGCCAGCGCTCTGGCCGATCATCCGGTCGGCGTCGTCAAGGCGACGGCGCACGAAGCCATGCTGGCGGCCTATTTCCCGAAGGTGAAGGCCGTACCCTTCGACAGCAAGGACGCCCTTCTTGCAGCACTCAAGGATGGCAAGCTGGAGGCCGTCTTCGCGGATTCCCTCCAGCTCTCCTTCTGGGTTTCGTCGGAGGCCTCGGCGAAATGCTGCGCGCTGTTCGACGGGCCTTATCTCTCCGAGCAGTTTCTCGGCGAAGGCATGACGATCATGCTCCGTCAGAAGGACGATGTCCTTACGGCAGCGCTCGATCACGCGCTGGCAGCGCTGTCGCGCAGTGGCCGCCTGCAGGAAATCTACCTGCGCTACTTCCCTTACGGCCTGTATTAAACCTGAAAGGCTCTAGCCCTTGCGAAAGCGCGCGATCGCGCTGCGCTCGATGGCGGCGCAAGTGAGCTTATCGAGGCCGAGGCGGTCGCGAAGCAGGCTGAGAAGGCGCAGCTCTTCCGCCTTCACCGAGAGATCGGCGGAAGCAATTTCGACCGCGAGCGCATAGGCCGTGTCGTAGAGGCGCGACGGCAGCGTGTCCTTGACGGTTTCGAGCACGATGTCGAGCCCTTCGGGACCAGCCAGCAGTCCCGCGCAATCGCGCGCGATGGAAATCAGCTTTTCGTCGTCGAAATCACGGAAGACCG
This sequence comes from Rhizobium sp. IBUN, assembly GCF_000510625.1. Classification (NCBI taxonomy): domain Bacteria; kingdom Pseudomonadati; phylum Pseudomonadota; class Alphaproteobacteria; order Hyphomicrobiales; family Rhizobiaceae; genus Rhizobium; species Rhizobium sp. IBUN. The sequence goes on along the minus strand of NZ_AZNV01000016.1, from coordinate 120,940 downwards.
GCAGGAAGCCGATCAGTTGGCCGATGCGCTCCATCTCGCGATCGTTCATCGTGCTGTCGACGGCGGATGCCATCACCATCACGTAGATCAAGGCGTCATGGGCGGAAAGCGGCTTGTTCATGTCTCGATGATCCCTTCGAAGTGAGGCCAGAGTCTAGGAGTTGCCCAGCGACATTACAAGCCGTCGGGCGGCAGATCGGAAGGCAGATCCTCAGGACCGCTGGTTTCTGCGAGGCTGCGAGGGTCGTTGCCATGGATGCCTTTGCCCGCCTGTTTTGCCTTCTCGCCGGCCTCGGCGAGCGCAGATCCCTTCGCCGCCTCTGCCCAGCCGTTTTCGACGAGCCACTGTGAAATGTCCTGCGTGCCGATCCTGCAGGCGGCCGTGACGGTACCGGTCCATTCCGCACTGTCGAGATCGCAGCGGACGGCCCTGAGGCGCAGCAGCAGCCGCAGATTGGTCTTTGCCAGCATCCCGCATGGCCACTCACGGCCCCCGCTGTCGATGCATGTCTTGTCCGCCGGCGTGGGGTCGATGCCGGCAAGCTGCAGGCGACGGTCGCCAAACGCCAGGACACCGGCGCTTTCCGCGATCGGGCGAACAAGGTTCACGCCCCTGTCTTTGGCAGGGTTTGCCGGTTGCTCCGGCACAACGGCCGCGATGCGCTCGAGTGGCTTGCCGTCGATGACCGCAGGGTAGAACTGGCTGGCCTCGTCGACACGCCGCGCATTCATGCTGGCTTCGGGATTTGAGGTCGGTTGAGCCGTCGGAGCGGGCGGCGGCATTTGCGCTTCCATCGGCGCTGCCGTTTCCGCCGGATCAATGGCCGAGCCAAGCCGCTGTCCGCCGGCCGCAATCAGGTCGGCAACAATTCCGATCCCTGCAACAGCGGTCAGAATTGCCGCAGGACGCATGGAATATCTTCCTACTGGCTGGCCCAGATGATGCGGGCGATCCAATCCACGTCGGAAAGTTCAATTGTTCGGTTGGGATGCTCCGGGTTGAGCGACATCAATTCGATCGATCGCGGGCTCTGGCGCAACAGCACCTTCGCCATCACTTCGCCTTCGCGCGTCTTGACGACGACGCGATCATTGCGTCGAACCTGCGCGCCAGGCTCGACGATCAAGACGTCGCCGTCGCGGTAGAGCGGCATCATGCTCTCGCCCTGGACTTCGAGCGCATAGACGCCTGCCTTCTGCGAGGGTGCGGCCGGGAACTCCACAACGTCCCAGCCTTGCCCAGCCGGAAAGCCGCCATCATCGAAGAAGCCGCCGGCACCGGCCTGCGCAAAGCCGAGCAGCGGAATCGAGCTGCCCTGCCGCGGGAAGCCGCCTTCCGGAAGACTGGAAAAGCTCCCTGCCGGCCGCATGAACGTCAGGAACTGCTCCATGCTGGCGCTCGTTGCATCCAGCACCTTGGCGATCGATTCCGTCGACGGCCAGCGCAACCGCCCATCGGCGGAGAGCCGCTTGGACTTGTTGAAGGAGGTTGGATCGAGCCCCGCGCGCCGGGCAAGACCTGAAGGCGTCAGGTCATGCCGTTCGGCAAGCCTGTCGATCGCCCCCCAAATCTGCTCGTGTGACAGCATGTCGCCTGATTCCTGCGCGCCTGCGCCATCGTTCAACGACGAAATATTAACCGCAAGCCCAGCGGGAGTAAAGAGAGGAAAGGAATAAAATCCTGTCTCGCCTCAGGCGACCAAGGCCATGTTGATCTTGCCGAGCTGGATCACCGCCTGCGTACGGCTGTCGACATCGAGCTTGAGCAGGATCGCCGAGACATGCGCCTTGATCGTCGCCTCGGAAACGCCGAGCTCATAGGCGATCTGCTTGTTGAGAAGACCTTCCGCCAGCATCGTCAGCACACGGCTCTGCTGCGGTGTCAGCGTGTGCAGCCGGTGGATCAGGTCGGCGACGTCAGGATCCTGTTCCTGCCCGTCCCGATAAGTCTCGGGGGTCGCGATGTCGCCGGCAAGGACCGTCTGGATACCGCGGCGAATGTCGTCGATCCCGGAGGATTTGGAGATGAAGCCGGATGCGCCGAGTTCGAGCGCGCGACGGATCGTCGTGGCGTCATCCGTCGCGGAAATGATGACGATCGGCAGCCCGGCGAATTCGGAGCGAAGCGCCATCAGGCCGGAAAAGCCGCTGACACCAGGCATCGATAGATCGAGCAGCATCAGGTCCGCTTCGGGATGTGCTCCAGCCGCCATGCGCGCTGCGACAAAATCGCCGGCCTCGACGATCTCGGGATGGCCTTCCATACCAATCACTGCCTGGCGCAGCGCATCCCGGAAAAGCGGGTGGTCGTCGGCAATGATGATTGTCTGTTCCTGCATCGATAGCTCCCTCCCAAGAGCTCGATCGCCGAGACATGCCTCGTGCCTCCGCACGATACATGCCTCCATTCGGAGGTGACTATATCAAATCATGTCTTTTGCGGAAGGGCGTTGCGCTCCTCCTCGCTTCGGAATTCCTTGACTATCCCCATGAAGCTCCGCATCCAGCGCTCCATGATGCCGATCGAACGGTTGATCTCCTCGTCGGAGGGAAGCGCCTTGTTGACGATGCTTTTGTTCTCCAGCGCCATGACGCGGGCCGAAAGCCGGTCGAGTTCCTGCTCATAGGCCGCCCGCTCATCGGCGGCCATCCTGCAGACGAGCGCGCCGTCCTTCTCCTCGCAAAGCGACATGGCGCCGGTCTGCTTGTCGAGCCGCACGAAGTGGTCGCCGCTACGCTCCAATTGAAAGCGCAATGCGTCGGTTTCAGCGGCATGAACGCCGAGCGGCAGGAGAAGCGCGAAAAGGCCGATTGCGATATTTCTCATGGTTTCCTCCGGAAATCTCGGTGGCCACCGCATTTTTCGCGGCGAGGCGTGGACATCGCCGCCGCTTTGCGGCAAAGCCCGGGAAAGACCAGCCATTCTGAGGTTATCATGACCCTGACACCCACGCTTTACAAGATCGTGACGGAAACGCTCTGGCAGGAGGCGAGGGCAGCCGGCATTTTTCGTGGCGCGCCGATTGACCTTACGGACGGCTACATCCACTTCTCGACAGCCGCCCAGGTCAGGCAGACGGCGGCGCTTCACTTCGCCGGCCAGGCGGGGCTTCTGCTCGTTGCCGTCGATAGCAGCAAGTTCGGCGACGAACTCGTCTTCGAACCCTCGCGCGGCGGCGCTCTCTTTCCACACCTCTATGCGGAATTGCCGATGTCGGCCGTGTTATGGGAGGCGCCGCTGCCGCTCGATGTCGCCGGCCAGCACGTCTTTCCGGATCTTGCGCCATGATCGAGCTTTTCAAGCACGCCGCCCGCAAGGGTCTATTCCTCTTCGACCCCGAAACCGCTCATGGCATGTCGATTGCCGCACTGAAGGCAGGCGCCGTGCCGGCCTGCCGGATCGCCCCCGATCCGCGCCTGCGGCAGAGCGTTGCCGGGCTCGATTTCGTCAATCCGATCGGCATGGCGGCCGGCTACGACAAGAACGCCGAGGTTCCGGAAGCGTTGCTGAAGATCGGCTTCGGTTTCACCGAGATCGGCACCGTGACGCCGAAGCCGCAGCCCGGCAACCCGCGCCCACGCATCTTCCGGCTGGTCGAGGATGAAGGCGTCATCAATCGCCTCGGCTTCAACAACGAAGGCCACGATGCCGCCTTCGCACGCCTGTCGGCCATTCGCGGCAACGGCATGATCGGCGTCAACATCGGCGCCAACAAGGACAGCGAGGACCGCATTGTCGACTATGTCCTCGGCATCCGCCGGTTCTATTCGGTCGCCCGCTATTTCACCGCCAATATCTCATCACCGAACACGCCGGGCCTGCGCGATTTGCAGGCGCGCGAAAGCCTCGCCGCGCTCTTGTCGGCAGTGCTTGCCGCCCGCGATGCCGAAGCCGAAAAGGCAGGCAGAAAGATCCCCGTCTTCCTGAAGATCGCGCCTGATCTGACGGAAGAGGGGCTGGACGATATCGCCGCCGAAGCGCTGTCGCATGCCCTGGACGGCCTGATCGTTTCGAACACCACGCTTTCCCGCGAGGGCCTCAGGGACCAGCGTCAGGCGAAGGAGGCCGGCGGGCTTTCCGGCAAGCCGCTGTTCGACAAATCGACCGCCGTTCTCGCCAAAATGCGCAAACGCGTCGGCCCAGGCCTGCCGATCATCGGCGTCGGCGGCGTCTCGTCCGCCGAAACCGCGCTCGAGAAGATCAAGGCCGGTGCCGATCTCGTGCAGCTCTATTCCTGCATGGTTTATGAGGGGCCGGGCCTCCCGGGCACGATCGTTCGCGGCCTGTCGAAGCTGCTCGATCGCGAGCAGGTCAGATCCATCCGCGACCTCAGGGATACGAGAACGGACTACTGGGCAGGACGGAACGTCTGATCCGCCCGCGGCCGCACGAGCATCGCCAGGAAGACACCGCGAAACAGCAGGAAGCCGTTCATCGCCAGCCATAGGCCATGATTGCCGAACAGCGGCACGAAAACGGCCAGCGCTATGAGATAGCCGGCAAACGACATGAGCATCCGGTTGCGCATGTCGGTCGACCAGGTGGCGCCGATGAAGACACCGTCCATCAGGAAGGCCAGCGCCCCCGTAAGTCCGGTGACGGCGGCCCAGGGCAGGTAGGTTTCGGCCGCCTGCTGCACCTCCGGCGAGGTGGTTAGCACCGAAATCAACCATGGACCGGCCAGCAGGAAGAACACGGAAATGAGGCCGGCAAGCCCGAAGGACCAGAGCGCCGTCAGCTTCAAGCCACGCTCGAAGGCCGGCCGGTATCGCGCGCCGATCGCCCGTCCGGTGATCTGCTCTGCCGCGTTGGCCAGTCCGTCGAGATAATATCCGGAGAGCAGGAAGAAGTTCATCAGCACGGCGTTGGCGGCCAGCGTGACCGCTCCGAAGCTCGTGCCGATCCGCGTCATCAGAGTGAAAGCGGCGAGCAGCACGAAGGTGCGGATCAGGATGTCGCGGTTCAGCGCGAAAAGCTCGGCGAGGCGATGCCGGGAGAAGATCTCCGTGCGTGTCGGCCGATGCGCGCGATCGAAGCCGCGAAGGACAATCAGCAAGCCGACGACAGCACCGGCTGTCTCGCCGACCATCGTACCCCAGGCGACGCCCGCCACGCCCCAGTCAAGCCAGAGGCCGAGATAGATCGCCAGTATGATGTTGATGCCGTTGATGATCGTCTGCAGCAACAGGCCAACGGTGCCCTGGCCGCGGCCGAGCACGAAGCCGAGGATCGCGTAATTGGCAAGCGCTGCCGGGCCGGCAAGGATGCGGATGGAGAAATAAGTGCTGGTGGCGGCCGCAACGGCGCTCTCCGGTCCCATCAGCTTCAGCCCGGCTGCGAGTAGCAGTGGCGAAAGACAGAGAAGCGCTATGCCGCAGCCGAGCGCGGAGATCAGCGCTCGCCAGAAGACGCCCTGCTGGGCGTGCCGGTCGTGCCGTCCGAAGGCCTGCGCCGTCAGTCCGGTCGTGGAGGCGCGCAGGAAGTTGAAGCTGCCGAGGATAAGGTCGAAGAGCATGGCGCCGATCGCAAGACCTGCCAGCGCATCCGGCTGACCCATGTGGCCGACGACGCCGGTGTCGACGAGGCCAAGGAGCGGCGTCGTCATGAAGCCGAGCGTCATCGGAATTGCAATCGACAGTACCAGTCGGTGCGTCACGTCGAATGCCAGCCTGTTCTCGTGACCGTGCGTATCCATGTCTGCCTCTGAGGAAGGAGGCAGAATCGCCTCAGCCGGAAAGCACCATTGCCCAATAGGGCACGCTTTTGGAAGCAGAATTGCGTGCTACCGCAACGCCGAGACCATTGTAACGACCGAGCATGTTCTCCAGATGGTGCGGAGAGTTGATCCAGGCGGTCACAACGGCCGGCACCGACTGTTGGCCGGCCGCGATGTTTTCGGCGGCCGGCATCTGTACGCCGCTTGCCTTGACGCGCGGGCCGAAGCCGTCGCCGATCCCCATCACGTGCTTCATCTTGCCTGCCGATGCCATGCGCTTGGCCTGGAACATCGCGGCATCCTTGGCAGCAGGATCCGCCGAAAGCGGCGGCAATCCGTTCTTGGCGCGCAACTGATTGACTAGCGGTAGAGCGTCCGCCGTTTCGTCTTCGCCATCAGAAGGCGTGGAAGCGAACTTCGGCGCGGTCGTGCAGCTTGCAACACCGGCGACCAGCACGAGGCCGGATACGTGTAGTAGCCCACGCCGCGAGAGGATGAGAGAGGTCATATTAGCGCCGATAGCTGAAGAGACGGATGAGGACGAAGACCGGGATCACGACGGTCGCACCAAGCAACAGATAATCGCCGACGCGTCCCAAAGCGGCAAAGCCGCGATGCCAGACTTCCAGAACGAAATTGCGGAAGCCGTAGACGAAATCCAGCGGCGCCCAGCCGAACACGGCCATGATGAAGCCGACGATCAGCGATACGACCAAAAGCTTGACCAATGTGCGGCCGAGGGAATCGCCGAGAAACTTGTTCACCTGATCGGACATGCGCCATCTCCTGTTTGTCCCTGAAATACGGGCGCGGAACGCCGCTCGCAAGCCTTTTTCAGGTCTGGCGTCTCCGCCTCTGAAATAGGACTTGAGTTTTTTTGTGACCGCAGCCAAATGCGGGCCGATCCCAATAGGTCTTCACCATGCAGCCCAACCAGCTCACTTCAGGCGACGTGATCGCCGATCGCCGCGCCGACTACGCCAAGATGCTCGACGAAAGCGGCGAACCGGACGCAGCCGCCGAATTGATGGAGCAGGCGTTGGAACTCGTGCCGGGCTGGGCGGCCGGCTGGTATCGGCTTGCCGGCTACCGCGAAAAGGCCGGCGATAAGTCAGACGCGATCGACGCCTACCGGCGCACTTTGGAGGTCAGTCCGGACGATATTTTCGGAGCCGAGCTCAAGCTCGCTTTGCTTGGCGACGTCGAGACGCCGGACCAGCCGCCGAGCAGGTATGTCGAGCGATTGTTCGACGACTATGCCGATCGCTTCGAGACGTCGCTGGTGGAGAAGCTCGATTACAGCGTTCCCGCCAAGCTTGCGGCGCTCGTCGCGACGACCGGCAGGAACTATGCGTTGGCCGTGGACCTCGGCTGCGGCACCGGCTTGCTCGGACCGGAGATCCGTGATCGCGTTGCGCGCCTCGAGGGGTTCGATCTGTCGCAGAACATGCTCGCCAAGGCTGCCGAGAAGCATATCTACGATCACTTGGCGCAAGCCGATCTGTCGCTGGCTCCGGAAGCGACGGGCCTCTTTGTCGAGGGAGCGACGCATCGTGCCGACCTCGTCACTGCCGCGGATGTGTTGATGTATCTCGGCAATCTCGAGAGTGTGTTCGAGGCGGTTTCAGCGCTTGTCTTGCCGGGCGCCGATTTCGCATTTTCGGTCGAGGACGCGGGTGAGGGCGATGGCTTTCATCTCGCGCCGTCGCTGCGCTACGCCCATTCCGAAAGCTATATACGCGCGCTCTGCGCCCGCCACGGTCTCGAGGTCATCGCCGTCAGCAAGACGCCCGTTCGCAAAGATGGCTCAAACATCATTTCAGGTATCCTGTTCCTTACGCGCAAGGCGGGATAGCGGAACGATTCTTGCGAAGTGAATAATAGGTCAGCATTGCTTACGTATTTCGCTTGATTGCACTGCGAAAACGCCTGATAATCCTGGCTAATTCAGTAGGGTTCTTTCAGGATTTCGAGGCACCCGGGATCATTCATCACCTGCATTTCGTCACGCTCGGGTCTCGCCCTGGCGCATATGAACATGTCTGCCGTTTGGGGATCAACGACAATGGCACAGCTCTTCAATGCCCTCGGTTTCTGGAATACCAGCGCCACTCGCCATACACCGGTCGAAGACGTCCAGGGGATTTTCTCCGGCAGCCTTATTGCGGCGCTCGGGCTTTATGTTCTGGCCAGCGCCGGCCTTCTGACCGGCAGCACCGCCGGCGTCGCGTTTCTGCTCCACTACGCCTTCGGCGTGAACTTCGGTCTCGCCTTCTTCCTGCTCAACCTGCCGTTCTTTTATCTTTCGTGGGCGGGGCTCGGCATGGCCTTCACGGTCAAGACATTTATCGCGATCGGCCTGACATCGCTCATGACCAGCCTGCAGCCGAAGGTCATGGACATTTCCGCCATCCATCCGGCCTGGGCGGCCCTTCTCGGCGGTCTGCTGCTGGGTTTCGGCCTTCTGGCGCTCTATCGCCACCGCGCCAGCCTCGGTGGGGTCGGCATCCTGGGGGTCTATATGCAGGAGCGTTTCGGCATCCGCGCCGGCCTCGTGCAGATGGCGATCGACCTTTGTGTGCTGGCCGCAGCCTTCTTTGTCACCACGCCACCGGTGGTTTTCTATTCCGTTCTAGGCGCGGTGGTGCTGAACCTCTTCGTGGCCGTCAACCACCGCGCCGATCGCTACATCGCGCTTTAGGCAGCCCGTGCCGGCTTGTCGATCGGGTGCTGCGAGCGGAAGCCGACTGCCAGCCGGTTCCAGACATTGATCGTGCCGATCGCGACCGTGATCTTGGTGATCTCTTCTTCCGTGAAGTGGGCCTTCAGGGCTTCGAAATCGGCGTCCGGTGCGCCGGTTTCGGCGATACGGGTCACGGCATCGACCCAGCCGAGAAGGGCGCGTTCCTTGGCGTCATAGATCGGCGATTCCCGCCAGACGCACATCAGGTTGATCCACTGTTCGCTAAGCCCGTCATGCCGGGATTCCTTCACGTGCATGTCGACGCAATAGGCGCAGCCGTTGATCTGCGAGGCACGCAGCTTGATCAGATGGATGAAGCGGCGTTCAAGGCCCGATTCCTGAACATACTGCTCGAGGGCGGCGACCGCCTTGTAAGCGTCCGGCGCGGCCTTGGCGAAGTTGAAACGTGCTTGCATGGTTCATTCTCCTTTTAGGGTTCTGCGGCTCAGCGAGCCGCTCTGCGTTCATTGATCTCAAGGAAGGCGCAGCCGCGGGCGGCGATCCCGCCGTCGTCATCAGCAGCGAGCTGCACCAGGATGTCGGCGATGCTGGTCTTGGCGAGTTCGGCGCGGTAGACGCGCTCGGCCCTCAGCATCGCCGCGCTGATCTGGCACGGTTTGGTGAAATAGCGCCCTGGAAGCTGGTTCGGCCCGCGCTGGCGGATCTCGCCGCAGCGGAAAGCCGGCTCCGGCCCTTCGACAGCAAGGACGATGTCGAGAAGGCTGATCTCCTCTGTCGGCTTCGCCAACTTGTATCCGCCCTTCGGCCCCGGAACCGTGCTCACGATACCTGCGCCGGAAAGCGCCTGCAGATGCTTCAGAAGATAGCTCGTCGAAACGCCATGGAACTCTGCGAGTGCCGCGGCCGAGAGCACCCCGCCTTCGGAAAGGCCGGCCAGCATGGAAACGCTGTGTATCGCCTGCTCGACTCCATCACCCAGTTTCATCAGACCATCCTCAATTCGTGGATAAAAAATATCTATGATTATTGCGCCTGTCAAGCGGCGATATGCGAAGGATCCGATAGACGTGCGCATTTTGGTCGTCCGGGGTTGTGAAGCGGGACGGATTCGCTAAAGTCGGCCCCGTTGGGCAAAAACAATTCCAATAAGGGAACAGCAATGAGAAAGACGATTCTCCTGGCGGCCGCTGCATTGCTTGCGGCGACGCACCTCGCATCCGCCGAGGACACGATCCGCATCGCAACGGAAGGTGCCTATCCTCCATTCAACTATGTCGAATCCGACGGCAGCCTGAAGGGCCTCGACGTCGACATGGCCAATGCGCTCTGCGACGAGATGAAGGCCAAGTGCACGATCGTAGCGCAGGATTGGGATGGCATCATCCCCGGGCTCCTGGCCAAGAAATATGACGCCATCATCGCGTCGATGAGCATCACCGAGGAACGCAAGAAGCAGATCGACTTCACGAACAAATACTACACGACGCCGCTCGCGGTTGCCGTGCCGAAGGACAGCCCGCTCAAGGGCGTTTCGGTCGATGACATGAAGGGCAAGACCGTTGGCGCCCAGGCTTCGACCACGCAGGCCGACTACCTGAACGACGTCTACGCCAAGGGCGGCGCCGAAGCGAAGATGTATCCGACGCAGGATGAAGCCGTCGCCGACTTGCAGAACGGTCGTATGGACGCCCTGATCTCCGACAAGTTCGTGGTGGTCGACTGGCTGAACAAGGCAGGCAAGGATTGCTGCAAGTTGCTCGGCGACGTCCCCGGTACGGAAACGCAGGCCGGCATCGGCATCCGCCAGGGCGAGACCGAGCTGAAGGAACGCTTCAACAAGGCGATCGACGCGCTCGTTGCGAACGGGAAGTACAAGGAAATCACCAAGAAGTACTTCCCCTTCGACATCTACTGATCGCTTGCCGATCCAATCGCGCGGAGGCCAAAAGCCTCCGCGCCCTCTGATCAAGTCCATCCTATGAAAACAGATATCCTCGTCCTCGGTGCCGGCATTGTCGGCGTCAGTGCGGCCATTCATTTGCAGGATCGCGGCCGCTCCGTCGTGCTTGCCGACCGCGGCGAACCGGGCGGCGGCACCAGCTACGGCAATGCCGGACTGATCGAGCGTTCCTCCGTCGTTCCCTACGCCTTCCCACGACAGCTCGGCGCGATTGCCAAGTATGCGCTGAACAATTCATCGGATGTCCGTTACGATCCGGCCTACCTGCCGCGCATCGCGAAATGGCTGGCGCGCTACTGGTGGCATTCCTCGCCGACCAATCTGGAAAAGGCGACACGGGCGCTGCTGCCATTGATCGAAGCCAGTGTCACCGAACACGACAAGCTGATTGGCCGCGCCGGCGCCTCCGACCTCATCCGCGAGCGCGGCTGGATGTCGTTCTACAAGAACCCGCGCCGTTTCGAGGCTGCCCGTGCGGAAGCCGAGGGCCTGTCCGCCCATGGTCTGGCGATCCGTATTCTCGATGCCAGCGAGTTTCTGGCGATGGAGCCTGCCTTCGCCGCGCGCGGTGGAAGCATCGCCGGCGCCGTCCACTGGCTCGACCCGAAGACCGTAACCGATCCACAGGCGCTGACGGCAGCCTATGCCAACCTCTTCACGGCAGCCGGCGGCACGGTCGTCCGAGCTGACGCCTCCGCTCTTCGCGAGGAGAAGAACGGCTGGTCGATCACGACAGCCGAAGGCGAGATCATCGAAGCCGGCGAGGTCGTCGTTGCCCTCGGCCCGCAATCCGGCCTGATCTTCCGCAAGCTCGGCTATTCCTTGCCGCTGGCGGTCAAGCGCGGCTACCACCGGCATTATGCGCAGCGCGAAGGCCAGCCGCTCGGCCACTCCGTCGTCGACGAGGAAGCCGGCTACGTGCTGGCGCCGATGGCGCGCGGTATCCGGTTGACGACGGGCATCGAATTTGCTGCGCCCGATGCGCCGCCGAATACCATCCAGCTCCGCCGCGACGAGGCTCAGGCCCGCGCGCTCTTCCCGCTCGGTGAGCCAGTGGAGGCCACGCCCTGGCTCGGCCTGCGTCCCTGCCTGCCCGACATGCGCCCGGTGATCGGACCGGCGCCGCGCCATCGCGGCGTTTGGTTCAATTTCGGCCACGCCCATCACGGCCTGACGCTCGGCCCGGCAAGTGGCCGGCTGCTGGCCGAGCAGATGGCCGGCAACGACACGTTTGCCGATCCGAAGCCCTTCCACCCGCATCGCTTCCTGTAGTTACAAGGTCTGCCATTCTATTTCTGCAGCCGCTGCACTACCTTTAGGGCCGTGGACCAGATCGATTCCGAAGCCCGCGTTGTCCTGCCTCAGCCTTTCACCCGCTGGTTCGCGGACAAGGGATGGCGTCCACGCGCCCATCAGCTGGAATTGCTGGCCCGCGCCGAGGCTGGTGACAGCACGCTGCTGATCGCGCCAACCGGCGCCGGCAAGACGCTCGCCGGCTTTCTGCCATCGCTGACTGACCTGACGCGTCGCGGCAAGATCCTCCCGGGCTCCGCCTTCACCGGTATCCACACGCTTTACATCTCGCCACTGAAGGCGCTTGCCGTCGACATCGAGAGAAACCTGATGAAGCCAGTGGAGGAAATGGTCCTGCCGGTGACGGTCGAAAACCGCACCGGCGACACGCCCGTTGCCAAGCGCCAGCGCCAGAGATTGAGCCCGCCCGACATTCTGCTGACCACCCCCGAGCAAGTGGCCTTGCTGCTCGCCAGCCGCGAGGCAGAGCGCTTTTTCAAGGACCTCAAATACGTCGTTTTCGACGAACTGCATTCGCTCGTCACCTCGAAGCGGGGCCACATGCTTTCGCTCGGCCTTGCCCGCCTGCGCCGGCTGGCACCCGCCCTGCAGACGATCGGCCTTTCGGCTACCGTCTCCGACCCGATGGACCTGCAGAAATGGCTAGTCGCGCAGCGGGAAGGCGAGGATCACCACGCCGGATTGGTCATCGTCGAAGGCGGCGCCAAGCCCGACATTTCGATCCTGTCGACCGAGGAGCACATTCCCTGGTCGGGCCATTCGGCGAAATACGCGATCCCCGACGTCTACAAGCAGCTCCTCGACCACCGCACGACGCTGCTCTTCGTCAATACCAGGTCGCAGGCCGAGATGCTGTTCCAGGAACTCTGGACGGTGAACGAGGAAAACCTGCCGATCGCGCTGCATCACGGCTCGCTCGATGTCGGCCAGCGCCGCAAGGTGGAGGCCGCGATGGCGGCAAACCGGCTGCGGGCGGTTGTCGCCACCTCGACGCTCGACCTCGGCATCGACTGGGGCGATGTCGATCTGGTCGTCCATGTCGGCGCGCCAAAGGGAGCCTCGCGGCTTGCCCAGCGCATCGGCCGCGCCAACCACCGCATGGACGAGCCGTCGAAGGCGATCCTCGTGCCCGCCAACCGCTTCGAGGTGATGGAATGCCAGGCAGCACTCGACGCGAACTATATCGGCGCGCAGGACACGCCGCCGGTCGGGAAGGGCGCGCTTGATGCTCTGGCGCAGCATGTGCTCGGCATGGCCTGCGCCGAACCTTTCGATATGCTGGAACTCTTCGACGAGATATTGAGCGCCTCGCCATACGCCGATCTCTCGTGGGAGACCTTCGAGCGCGTCGTTGATTTCGTCGCGACGGGCGGCTATGCGCTGCGCACCTATGAGCGCTATGCCCGGATCCGCAAGACCAAGGAAGGACGCTGGCGCGTCTCAAATCCCCAGGTCGCCCAGCAATACCGGCTGAACCTCGGCACCATCGTTGAAAGCCCGATGCTCAACCTGCGCATGGTCAAGCGCGGCGAAGGCGGAAGGATCGGCCGCGGCGGTGCGACGCTGGGCAAGGTCGAGGAATACTTCCTCGAGCAGCTTTCGCCCGGCGACACCTTCATCTTCGCCGGCAAGGTGCTACGTTTCGAGGGCATCCGCGAGAACGAGGCGGTTGCCTCGCAGGCCTTCTCGATGGATCCGAAGATCCCATCCTATGCCGGCGGCAAGTTTCCTCTTTCCACCTATCTGGCGGACCAGGTGCGCTCGATGATAGCAGATCCCGACCGCTGGCGCCGCCTGCCGGACCAGGTGCGCGACTGGCTGGCGATCCAGCAGGAAAAGTCGATGCTGCCGAAGCGCGACGAGCTCTTGATCGAGACCTTTCCGCGCGGAAGCCGCTGCTACATGGTGATCTACCCCTTCGAGGGACGACTGGCGCACCAGACGCTCGGCATGCTGCTGACCCGGCGCCTCGAGCGAGCCGGCGCCAAGCCTCTCGGCTTCGTCGCGACGGATTATTCGCTCGGCATCTGGGGCTTCGAGGACATGGGGCTGATGATCCGCAACGGCCGGCTCAGCCTTGCCGATCTCTTCGACGAGGACATGCTGGGCGACGATCTCGAAAGCTGGCTCGACGAATCTTTCCTTTTGAAGCGAACCTTCCGCAATTGTGCCGTGGTTGCAGGTTTGATCGAGCGCCGTCACCCGGGCAAGGAAAAGACCGGGCGCCAGGTCACGGTCTCGGCCGATCTGATCTATGATGTGCTGAGAACCCACGAGCCGGATCACATTCTGCTGCAGGCGACGCGGCAGGATGCGGCAAGCGGGCTTTTGGATATTTCCCGGCTTGGCGATATGCTGAGGCGAATCAAGGGCCATATCACGCATCGCGCGCTCGACCACATCTCGCCGCTGGCGGTCCCCGTCATGCTGGAGATCGGCAAGGAGCCAGTGCATGGCGAGGCGCATGATGCCGTGCTGGCGGAAGCCGCCGACGACCTGATCGCCGAGGCGCTGGCTTAGAATAAGTCCCGGATAGGTTTGCGCCGGCTTACCATCCGGAATGCCCGATACGGAGATAGGGAGCGACCCGAAAAGGAGCTTCCCAGACCAAGGACTGACCCGAGTGATGAACCGCCTGGCGCTTGCGCGTGAACTGAACGGACTGGCCGCGCGACCGGGCGTCGAGACTTCGGTCCACGGCGTTGCCGCCGTCTGCGATCCGCTCGGCGCGCTCTACATGCCCGATGCCGGCATTCTCGTCGTGTCCGACCTGCATCTCGAAAAGGGTGCGGCCTTCGCCCGTCGCGGCATGATGCTGCCGCCCTACGATACGCTGGCGACGCTGACTGTGCTTTCGGCCGTCATCACCCGCTACGACCCGAAGCTGGTGGTCTCGCTCGGCGACAATTTCCACGACCGTGTCGGCTCGGCGCATCTGCCCGAGTCGTTCCGCAGCCTGATTGCGGAAATGGCGCGCGGCCGCGAATGGATCTGGATCAACGGCAATCATGATCCTGACGGCACTGTCGATCTGCCGGGTGCTTCCGTCGATGAGATGCATTACGGCGGTCTGACCTTCCGCCACGAGCCGAGAGGCGGGCTGCAGCAGGGCGAGATCGCCGGGCACCTGCATCCGGCCGCAACCGTCCGCCGCCGCGAAAAATCCGTCCGCCGGCCGTGCTTTGCCACCGACGGCGCCCGCCTACTGATGCCGGCCTTCGGCGTCTTGACCGGCGGCCTCGACCTTCGCCACAAGGCGATGAAGGGCCTGTTCGATCACACTGCGCTCATCGCCCACCTCCTTGGGCGTGACCGGATCTACTCGGTCAGGTTTGGCAACCTGGTGGGTTAAGCGCGCGATAGGCGACAGGCGTGCAAACCGCCGTCGCGCTAGTCGCCGAAATAGTAGAGCGGCTGGCGAGTGAGCTCACCACGGCCGAGATGGCCGTACACATCGTTTCCCAGAATCCAGAAGGCAATCGCCTGTGTCTTCGTGTTGAAGATGTAGTCGCCGGAGATCCAGTGTTCCGCTTTGTTGCCAGAAAGCGCATACAGATAGTCGCCAACCTCATACATGACCGCCCGGTGCGAGTTGTAATCGTATAAGTAGCGCTCGGCCATCTATTCTCCTGATTCTATTTCGGAAAGAATCCCATGGTCCCGAATGTATTGTCAAACAATACTGTAGATGTACAAAGATCGACCCAATTTTGTTTGGTTCGTGTTGTATAGTGTTTCTATTGGACGTTCCCAGTGAAGGCCTTAATTGCACTCCTGCAATTGCCGTTGATAGGTCACCGCCATGTTGTTGAACCGCTGCGCCGTCTTCTGCAGCTGTGCATTCGAGCGCCAGTCGCCGCGCACGTAACCCTTCGGGCCGGAATAGTAGGCGAGATAGAGGTTGTAGGCATCGTTCAGGGGAATGCCGGTCACCTGGCTGTTTTGCGCGTGGTACCAGCCGATGAAGTCGATCGCATCGGCGAAGTTGGTGCGGCGCGCGGCCCAGCTGCCGGTGGCGGATTGGTAGTGATCCCAGGTGCCGTCGAGCGCTTGCGAATAGCCGTAGGCCGTCGAAGGTCGCGTCCACGGAATGAAGCCGAACAGCTTGGTGCGCGGTGGTCGCGCATAGGGCTGGAAGCCGGACTCAGTATACATGGTCGCCATCAGGATCGGAACCGGAACGCCATACTTGCGCTCCGTCTTTTCCGCCGCGCGCTGCCAGCTCGTGAACATCCCGTCGCGCTGCTCGAAGACCGCGCAGATGTTTCGGGTCTGTTTGGGAGCGGTCGCACAGCCGGCAACAAGTGCCAGAAGCACGAGAGCGGGGAGGGCACGGATACGCATTACAAGAACCTCTCGTTTCCGAGAGATTACTAACTCGTAAATATTAACGAGCGGTTTTTAGCGGAATGCGAGTTGGCACCTGCAAATGGCGGCAGTGCCGCTTAGGAGAGCAGCTTTTCCCATCCGGAATTTTGTCAGCGCCCGCCTGCGCTTTTCGACGCTTTGCTGCGTTAAAACGACGAAACCTCGCCGCTCGAAGAACAGTTTGGCCGTCAGGCCCGCTTCCCTTGCCAAACTGCCTGGCCCTGGGAGGCCGCACGAGCGTTGGTTCAAGTGTACTTTGCGCGTGGCCCAAAGGCATTTATTGTCGAAGAATGCCGGGCGCGGTTGGGAGTGTCTGATGTCGGCAGTGCCTTTCTCGAAGATTTCGACGCCGATCAACGCGCTGTTCGCCGCAATTGGTCTCCTGATCGTTGCTGCGCTGACGACGCCCAATCTCGCCGCGGAAGAGCAATTGGCCTTTGAGTTGCTGCTTGCGGCAATTTGGGTGGTCTATGTGCTCCAATTGGTTGGGACGTTGCTCTCACGTCGACAACGCCCGTCGAGCGGGGTGACGGCCCTTGTGATCGATTTGCTTGCCGTTCTGGTTCCGGTCGTTGCATTCCTGTTCGTTGGATCCCGCGATCGGAGCCTGTATTGCGCCATTTGGCTTCTCAAGCCGCTGCGGGACTCGAGCTTCTTCAGGCTGATGGCAAAGGTGGTTGCGAACGAATCGCGCAATCTGCTTGGCGTCACGTCGGTCTTCGGCATCGTTCTCTTTGGTGCCGCGCTGGCCGGTTATGTCATCGAGCGCGACGTCCAGCCAGACAAGTTCGGCAGCATCCCGCAGGCGATGTGGTGGGCCGTCGTGACGTTGTCGACGACCGGCTACGGCGACGAGATCCCGCAGAGCCTCGGAGGGCGGATACTGGCTGGCCTGGTGATGATGAGCGGTATCGGCATTTTTGCGCTTTGGGCCGGTATCCTCGCCACCGGTTTCTACGAAGAGGTTCGCCGTCAGGACTTTGTTCGCAACTGGCAACTGGTCGCCGCCGTACCTCTATTCCAGAAGCTCGGCGCTGCCGCACTCGTCGAGATCGTGCGGGCGCTGCGACCGCGCGTCGTCCCTGCCGGTAGCGTGATCTGTCGCAAGGGTGATATTGGCGATCAGATGTTCTTCATCGTCGAGGGGCGGGTCAGCGTGGCAACCCCCGATCATCCGGTGGAACTTGGCAGCGGAAGCTTTTTCGGCGAGATGGCGCTGATCACGGGCGAGCCGCGATCAGCAACTGTCAGTGCCGCAACTGAGGTGTCGCTGCTGTCGCTCTATGCGGTGGAGTTCCAGATGCTGTCGAGCAGCAGCCCCGAGATCGCAGAGACCATCCGCAAGACTGCGCTTGAGCGACGGGGCGGGCTGCCGAAGGCTTGATCCAATCCCGCTGTGGCTGCGGCAGGGCCGCAGCCATTGACGCTCATGCCTGGACCGGCTCGTAGCGAAGGATCACTGCGCCGTTCTTCGTCGTCGTGCTGTCCAGTAGCCTCAGCGGAAGCTGCCAGTCTCCCGGTTTGAAATGTGGGTTGCCGCCGCCGAGGATGACAGGCACAAGGCACATGCGGATCTCATCCACCAGGCCTTCCTTCAGGAGCGAATCCGCCAGTTCGGCGCTGCCGAAAATGAAGATCGACTTGCCGGTTTCGGCCTTCAGCTTCTTGAGTTCCGAGACGGGTTCACTCACGACGCGGGTATTGTTCCAGTCGGCCGTCGGCATCGACCTCGATACGGCTATCTTGGCAATGCCGTTCATATAGGTCTTGATCTTCTCGCCTTCCTCGTCCGTGGCGGTCGGCCAATAGGCGGCCATGCCCTCATATGTCTTGCGGCCGAAGACGAGCAGGTCGCCCTCTTCGCCAAGACGCTCGGAGTACTGTTGCAGTTCGGGACCCCAGACAAGAGTGTGAAAATCGATATCCCACGGCTTCGTCCCTTCGAAATAGCCGTCAAGCGTCATCAGATTCCAAACGATAAGCTTTCTCATCCCTTCGTCCTCCTCGAAACTGGTTGCGACTCGTAACTGGTTGAACGCTTGGTTGACTGATGGCAAAATGCAAGCAGTTTTTGGAGGTGCTAATGGACGACGCTCATCGCTCCGGCTGCCCGATCAATCTGACGCTCGAGGTCCTCGGCGATCGCTGGAGCCTCATCGTCATCCGCGACATCATGTTCGGCAATCGGCGCCATTTTCGCGAACTGCTGCAGAATTCGCAGGAGAAAATTGCCTCGAACATTCTGGCCGACCGCCTCCGCCGCCTAGTCGACAGGGGATTGCTGACGCGTGAGGATGATCCGACGCACAAGCAGAAGGCAATCTATAGCCTGACCGAAATGGCGATCCAACTCGTGCCCATCTTCGCGCACATGGGTGCGTGGGGTCGCAGGCATCTTCCGGTTACCGAGGAACTCTCCATTCGGGCGGAGCTTCTGGAGGAGGGGGGCACCGAACTCTGGGAGGAATTCATGGACGAGCTGCGCGCCAAGTATCTCGGCAAGAAGCTGCCTGCCGGAACGCCGTCCGTCCTCGCGCGCCTCACCGAAGCCTATCTCGGCGTCGTCGCCCGCAAGACGAAATCCGCCTGATCAATCCTTGCGGAACACCACGCTGGCACCCCAGCCGGTAATGAGTGCCAGGAAGACAGAAACCAGGCCGTAGGCAATCGGCTGCGAGTGCGCCGCGTCGGTAATCATCTGCTCGATGCCCGTCTTGATGACACGCAACGGCACCGACTTCTCAGTGATGAAATTGCCGCTCTTGAAGAGATAGGCTCGCACGGTATGCACGCCGTTCGGAATGTTTGCCGGCAACCGCAGGCTGGCTTTGAAAAGGCTGGAACTGACGAAACGCACGCCGCTCGGGTCGCGATCGTAGAGGCCGCCGTTTTCCTGCAGTCGGCGAAAGGCCTGCCGGAATTCGCCGAGATTGCTGGCGTTGCCGACGAAGCCGACCGGCGTCAGCGGGATGTGGTCGATGCCGATCCCCCTATCGGTGAGGTCGAGCGGCGTGGTGATGTCGTCAAGCATGCGCGAACTCGACATCGAATAGGAGTGCGGCACCGCCTCGAAGGTCATCGATCGCGTATTCATCCAGACGCCGAACACGCGCTCCTTCCGGCGCACGGTCGCGTTTTCTCGCGGCCCCTCGAGAACGACGACCACGTCATATTGGCCGATTGCCAACAGAAGACTGTCAGTGTTGGTCACGGCTCCAAAGATCGTCAGGTCCGCGCCCCGAAAATCCGAAGTGATGGCGATTTCGCTGGTGGAGGTGCCGATCTCCAGCCCTTCGGTCTTGCTCTGCGCGGCCTGTCCCGGGAGCAGCATCTGCGCCATTGCTGCGGTGGGCAGCAAGAGAACGATAGATAGAAGAGCAGCGAGGAAGCGGCGCATCAATTCGCTCCCATGACGACGGAGTAGACGTCCGCTGGGGTTACGACGAGCGCAACGGCAAGACGAAGGCCGACGGCAAGCACCAGCAGTCCGAGAAGCGCGCGAAGCTGCTCACCGCGCAGCTTCTGTCCGACACGCACGCCATACTGCGCGCCGATCACGCCGGCAATCATTAGGAAAAAGGCGAGCACGATGTCGACCGAGAAGTTCGTCGCCGCCTGCACGACCGTCGTGTAGGCGGTCACGAAGATGATCTGGAACAGCGACGTGCCGACGACCACGTTGGTCGGAATGCGCAGGAGATAGATCATCGCCGGCACCATGATGAAGCCGCCGCCGACGCCCATGACCGATGTCAGGATGCCGATGCCGAAGCCGAGCGCGACGACCGGGATCACACTGAGGAAGATCTTCGACTTCTTGAACCGCATCTTCAGCGGCAGCTTGTGCACCCAATGGTGATGACCGGGGCGCCGCGGTGTCGGCGGCACGTTCTTCGCCGCACGGCGCATGGCACTGACGCTCTCGACCAGCATCAGTCCACCGACCGTGCCGAGAAAGACGACGTAAAGCAAGGAGATGATGAGATCGAGCTGACCGATCCGCCTGAGCAGCGAGAAGATCCAGATGCCGATTGTCGCACCCGTGAGACCCCCAAACAGCAGTACGGTTCCGAGCTTCAGGTCGAGCGATCCACGCCGAAAATGCGTGATGGCGCCGGATATGGAGGAGGCCACGACCTGATTGGCGCCGGTGGCGACGGCAACGACCGGCGGGATGTTGTAGAAGATCAGGAGCGGCGTGATCAGGAAGCCGCCGCCGACACCGAACATTCCGGAGAGAAAGCCGACGGCTGCTCCCATGCCGAGAATGATGAAGATGTTCACCGACAATTCTGCGATAGGCAGATAGATTGTCACAGCAGACCCCAATCTATGAACTGCCCCCACAGGCAGGCGTCTTACATCTTGTTCGAATGGTGCATCATACGGTGAAATCGTTGCCAGAGGATTTCGATTAGCGACACGCGATCCACTCGATAGCGTGATCACTCTCGAATATTCAGGCTTTTTTTGGGTTTTATGACAGACCTTTAGGGGTCGATCCCGACAAAGCGTGCCTAGTGCCGCATCCGGATCGCCGGTTGAATGCGAGACGCCTGCCGACTAGGGTCGGAGCAGGATTGTCCGGGGGATTCGCGTGAAGGCAGGATTGGTTCGTTGGTTGCTGATGGCTTGCGTCCTTCAGCCGGTTGCGGCGAAGGCGGAATGGCAGCCGATCGAAGAGGTGCGGACCTACGCGGTGACGGGCAGTTCCGGCGCAGCCTTGTACGATTCCATCGGCGAGCACGGTCCCGAGCTTGGCCCCGGTCGGGTGGTGGCGCACACGACTTTCAAGCTGACCTGGACCAGAAAATACGAGCGCCGGGGCGATGCCTGCGTGCTTGCCGTGGCGCGGCCGAAGCTGATCATCACCTACACGCTGCCGAAGCCGACCGGCAAGCTTCCCGCTGCCACCCAGGCAAGCTGGGCGACCTTCATTGCCGGCATCGAAACGCATGAGCGGGTGCACGGGGACTATATCGAGCAGATGGTCCGGGACATCGAGGCGATGAGCGTCGGCTTTTCCGCCGACAATGACCCGGATTGCCGCAAGATCCGGGTCGAACTCACCAAGCGGCTCGGCGAACTCTCGGCGCGACAGCGACAGCAGGGCCGCGATTTCGACAAGGCGGAGATGAGCGAGGGCGGCAATATTCGCCGCCTCGTCCTGCAGCTCGTGAACGGCCCCTGAGGGCCGTTCGAACCTATGGCGGTTCAGCCCAAAGCGGCAGCGGCCACCGGCGCGAGGTGCGGCCAGACCTCGAGGGCGCCGCGATAGATCATGCTCAGCGCCACGTAGACGATGATGGCAAGGCCGAGATAGGCGATCCAGTGGTAGCGGTTGAGCAGGCGCGCGATGACGTTCGCCGCAATACCCATCATCGCAATCGACAGGATGAGGCCGATGACGAGGATCGTCGGATGTTCGCGGGCAGCCCCCGCAACGGCGAGCACGTTGTCGAGCGACATCGACACGTCGGCAATGACGATCTGGCTGGCTGCCTGGAAGAAGGTCTTCTTCGGCGCCGCCGCGTCGCCTTCGGCACCCTCCACTTCGCCGCTGCCGTTGCGCAGATCGCGCCACATCTTCCAGCAGACCCAGAGCAGGAGAATACCGCCGGCCAGCAGCAGGCCGATGATCTCGAGAAGCTGGACGGTAACGCTGGCGAGCGCGATACGCAGCACGGTGGCAGCAAGAATACCGACGAGGATCGCCTTCTTGCGTTGGTCGGCCGGCAATCCGGCGGCGGCAAGACCGATGACGACGGCGTTGTCGCCGGCAAGCACGAGGTCGATGAGAATGACCTGCAAGAGCGCCAGCAAGCCGGCCGAGGTGAAAATTTCCATAATCTGATAATCCCTGACATATGCGAAACGCCCGCCGGCGCGCCGATAACGCATAAATGATCGCTGATCGGCTGATCAAGGGGCGAGGACCTATTGTGGAAAAGTTCTGTCGCCCGTCGCAGTTCCGCCCAGTTGACAAACGACCTTCATTTTCCTGACGTAGAGTTCTTTGCATGTCCTGGGATTGGCCATTACGCCGCGAACGTGCTAGCGAGAGCCGCAAAAAGCCCCGGCCGGCATGATCGAGGGGCGCAGCAACGCTTTCGGACTCCACGCAGACATGATTCGCATCGAGAATATCAGCAAGCAGAACAGCCACCGCATCCTCTTCATCGAAGCCTCCGCAGCCCTCAACAGAGGCGAGAAGATCGGCCTCGTCGGTCCGAATGGCGCCGGCAAGACGACGCTCTTTCGCATGATCACCGGGCAGGAGCAGCCCGATGAAGGCCAGGTCGCGGCCGAAAAGGGCGTGACGATCGGCTATTTCAATCAGGATGTCGGCGAGATGGCCGGCCGTAGCGCCGTGGCCGAGGTCATGGAAGGTGCTGGGCCTGTCAGCGTCGTCGCGGCCGAGTTGCGTGAACTCGAAGTGGAAATGGTCGATCCCGACAAGCTCGACGAAATGGACCGGATCATCGAGCGCTATGGCGAAGTCCAGGCACGGTACGAGGAACTGGACGGCTACGCTCTGGAAGGGCGTGCGCGCGAAGTGCTGGCAGGCCTGAGCTTCACCCAGGAAATGATGGACGGTGATGTCGGCGGACTGTCGGGCGGTTGGAAAATGCGCGTGGCGCTCGCCCGCATTCTTCTGATGCGTCCGGATGTCATGCTGCTCGACGAGCCGAGCAACCACCTGGACCTGGAAAGCCTGATCTGGCTGGAAGAATTCCTGAAGACCTATGACGGGGCGCTTCTGATGACCTCGCACGACCGCGAGTTCATGAACCGCATCGTTGGCAAGATCATCGAGATCGACGCCGGCTCGTTGAACAGCTACTCCGGCGATTACGGGTTCTACGAACAGCAGCGGGCGCAGAACGAGAAACAGCAGCAGGCGCAGTTCGAGCGCCAGCAGGCGATGCTTGCCAAGGAAATCAAGTTCATCGAGCGTTTCAAGGCGCGCGCATCGCACGCCTCGCAGGTGCAGAGCCGCGTCAAGAAGCTGGAGAAGATCGACCGGGTCGAGCCACCGAAGCGCCGCCAGACGGTCGCCTTCGACTTCCTGCCGGCCCCGCGCTCCGGCGAAGACGTGATCAACCTCAAGAACGTCCACAAGAAGTACGGCAGCCGAACCATTTACGAAGGCCTGGACTTCATGGTCCGCCGCAAGGAGCGTTGGTGCATCATGGGCATCAACGGTGCCGGCAAGTCGACCCTGCTGAAGCTGGTTGCTGGTTCCGCCGAGCCGGACCAGGGCAGCGTTGCCCTCGGCGCCAGCGTCAAGATGGGCTATTTCGCCCAGCACGCCATGGATATCCTCGATGGCGAGCGGACAGTGCTGGAATGGCTGGAGGATTCCTTCCCGCAGGCAGGGCAGGCGCCGCTGAGAGCGCTGGCCGGCTGCTTCGGCTTCTCCGGCGACGACGTCGAAAAGAAGTGCCGCGTGCTGTCGGGTGGCGAAAAGGCGCGGCTTGTCATGGCCAAGATGCTCTTCGATCCGCCGAACCTGCTGGTGCTCGATGAGCCGACCAACCACCTGGACCTCGACACCAAGGAAATGCTGATCAAGGCGCTGTCGCAATACGAGGGCACGATGCTGTTTGTCTCGCACGACCGGCATTTCCTCGCGGCGCTTTCCAACCGCGTGCTGGAACTGACGCCTGACGGCATCCACCAATATGGCGGCGGCTACACGGAATACGTCGAGCGCACCGGTTACGAGGCACCTGGCCTGCGGGGCTGAGGGTAGCGGGGCGCCGGTCGACCTGCGGGCCCGGGCACGACGGCAGGTGGCGATGGAGCAATCTTTCCAGAAGCCGCACTCGCTGGCGGCCAGCCGTGTGATGACGCATCCGCCGGATCGCGCCTTTTCCTCGCCATCGACCAGTCCGCCATCCTCGAAATTCATGGCCTCGACGACGGCGAGCACGTCGACAACGGGCAGGGCGAGAAGTCTTTTCAGGAACAGGCTGCTTCGCATGCGTCTCCTCCACGGCAGCTCCGCCGCCATGTTTTCGACCATCGATCCGGAGAGCCCACGCAAATGCGGAACCTCACTGGTTAGATTTATTGTGGCTCCGCATTTGCGTGGCCTTCGGCGTTCTTCGGGATATCCCTACCCCTTCAGGCGATCGCCTCGTCTCGCTGCGTCCGAGCAGATCGGCCCGAACTTGCATGGCTGAACCAAACCGGATGCTGGAACATCCGGGGGAGACTTGTGATGGCAGCGGTCTAATGCCGATGCCCGGCTTTCGCCTCCCTGCCTTCGACTACACGTTACAGCCTCCGGCAGGGCGCCTGCTCCCGCCTGCCCGCGAAAGTCTCGCGAAACACCCCGGCGACGGAAGCGGAGGATTTTAGGCACGGGGCCGGGGAGCGAGGATGAGAGATCGGATAAGTGATTGATATGGCGTAACTCGGCGCTGTTTTGCTCCGTTGAGGCACCATGCACTCGATCGGATATTGCATCAGCATATCCCGATTTCGCATGGTCGGACCCGCCTCTAGTCTGCAGATGGGATACTGGTCACATTTACCGTAACGTACTTCCGTATTGAGCCCCGCAAGCATTCACTCCGGATGACGCATCAAGATCGGAGGAGGCCTGCCATGAGGTCTATCGCGCTACTATGCATGCTGCTGCTCGCCGGTCCGGCACTTTCGGCAGATAGGACCGCACGGCAGGTGTTCGACCAGGAGATCGAGCGGAATGCAGTCCAGGCGGCAGTTTGGGGCATACCCGTCGTCAACTACGATCTGATGCGGCAGGAGATGCTTGAGAAGACGCCCGGCAAGGTCGGACAGGTCATCTATTGGGGCCGCCCGCTGGACTGGATGAACCAGACGCTGACGCCCAATCCGGACGCTCTCTACTTCATGGTTTTCTTCAGCACGAAGGACGGCCCCGTCGTTCTCGATCTGCCGCCGGCGGAGGAAAAGGCCTCCTTCAACGGCAATATCGTCACCGCATGGCAATTGCCGCTCGAGGATGCCGGTCTGCTCGGATACGACAAGGGCAAAGGCGGCAAGTTCGTGGTCCTGCCGCCGGGTTACACGGACAAGCTGCCGGACGGGTTCATTCCGCTGCGGTCCGAGGTCTACGGCGGCTACATGCTGTTTCGTTCGAACCTTGCGAGCCATGGTGATGCCGATGTCCAGGCCTCCATCGACTACGGCAAGAAGCTGAAAATCTATCCGCTGTCGGCCGCCGCCAATCCGCCGGAGACCGTTTTCTCTGACGTGAAGGATGTTCTGTTCGATTCCACGATCAAATGGGACGCGAGCTTCTTCGACAATCTGAACCGTGTCGTACAGGAAGAGCCGTGGATCTCCCGCGACCGCGCGATGATCGACCAGCTGAAATCGATCGGCATAGAGGAAGGCAAGCCGTTCGAGCCCGATCGCCACACCAAGTCCTTGCTGACCAAGGGCATCAAGGAGGCCGAGATGCTGCTGGAGGCAAAATACGATGCCGGTCTGCCCTCCCTTTTTCAGCGAGAAGAGCCGCTGGACCTTTCCGGCCTATCCCGATCTCATCAAGGCTATGCAATCTGATTTCGCCGAACAGGACGCCTATCCGGTCGATCATCGCGGCGTTGCCTACAGCTATGCCTATAGCGGCATCAAGAGGCTCGGGGCCGGTCAGTTCTATGCGATCTCGATCCGCGACAAGGATGGCAATGCCTTGGACGGCGGCAAGACCTATCGTCTCCATGTGCCTGGAAATGTTCCCGTCCAGCAATATTGGTCGGTGACGGCCCATGACCGGCAGACGCATGCGCTGATCAAGAATGTCGCACGTGCCAGCCGTTCGTCGCAGATTCCCGAGCTGGTGAAGAACAACGACGGATCCGTCGATCTCTATTTCGGTCCCAAGGCCCCCAAGGGCAAGGAGGCCAATTGGGTATCGACCGATCCGAAGCGGCAGTTCGAGCTGATGTTCCGCGCCTACGGCCCGACGAACGATTTTTTCGACAAGAAGTGGGTGCTGTCGGATGTCGTCAGGGTCGCCGCGCCCTAGGTGTCAGCACGAGGGGCCATTTATGACTGGCATCGTGAGCCAAGAGCTCCCATGACGCACACAGAAACGATCATCATCGGTGCGGGACCGGCAGGATTGGCCTGCGCCGTGGCGCTGCAGGCGCGTGGACGCCCGTTTCTGGTGCTTGAGAAGGGCGACACTCTGGCTGCCTCCTGGCATCGCCACTACGACCGCCTTCGGCTGCATACCCACAAGATGCACTCGGCCCTGCCGGGAATGCCAATGCCGCGGCGGTTTCCGAAGTATCCCTCGCGGCAGCAGGTGATCGAGTATCTCGAAACCTATAGCTCCTCGAACGACATCGAGGTCAGGTTCGGCGTGCGCGCGACGACGATCCGCAAGGACAAGGCGTGGATTGTCGAGAGCTTCGAGGGGGCATTCGAGGCGAGCAATGTCATCCTCGCGACCGGGCTTTCGAACGCGCCGATAAGGCCGCCCTGGGAGGGGCAGGAGCTGTTTTCGGGTAAGCTTCTGCACTCCTCGGAGTTCCGGAATGCCGCGGCGCTTGCAGCTGAGCGGGTCCTCGTCGTCGGCTTCGGCAACTCCGCCGGTGAGATCGCTCTCGAATGCGCCGAGGCCGGCCTTCATGTCGCCATGTCCGTGCGTGGTCCGGTCAACGTCGTGCCGCTCGAGCTGTTCGGCGTGACGACCGCCAGCATTGCCATCGCCCAGCGGTTCCTTCCCTATCGCCTAGTCGACGCGGTGAACGCGCCGATCCTCAGCCTGCGTTTCGGGGACCTCGGGGCGTTCGGAGTGGAAAGGGCAAAAGGCGGTCCGCTGGCCGGCATCATCGAAAGGGGCCGCACGCCGATGATCAACATCGGCACGATCGAGCGGATCAGGTCGGGGGATATCAAGGTGTTCCCTGCCGTCACGAGTTCCGACGATCGCCAGGTGCAATTCGCGGATGGCCGCTCCGGCATTTTTGACGCGATCGTCCTTGCGACCGGCTATCGGCCGGGGCTCGAGGCGCTGCTGGCCGATTTCAAACAACGATTTGGCGGCGCCGACGGTCCCGCGCGCGGAGATCTCCAGCCGGCGAATGATGGCCTCTACTTTTGCGGCTTCACCGCCGTTCCAACCGGCCTTCTCCGGGAAATCGGACTTGAGGCGGAGAAGATCGCGGCCTCCATCGCCGGCCAATGATGCGTCGTCCACCGCCCGGGGCCGGCTTTGTGTTGCTGAGCCTGCGACGGTTGGACCAGCCGTTCAGGCTGGCGTCAGGCGTGCTGCCTACATGAAGCGCGGGCTGCAACGGAAAGGCTGATTTGATGAACAGGTACGCATGGTACGCTCTCGCCGCATCTGCCGCGATCGCAACCGCTTCGCCGTCATGGGCGGCTACGACTGTGAAAGTGACCGAAGGCGGCGAGGGCGGCGGGCCGATGACCCTGACGCTCGACCAGGCCACGATCAAGGCAGGGGAAACGATCTTCGCGGTTCACAACGACGCGATGACCGAGGAGCACGAGATGGTGCTCGTCAAGCTGAAGTCCCCGGACCAGAAGGTTCCGTTGATTGCATCCAGGCAAAGGGTCGATGAAAAGCAGCTCAAGAGCATCGGCGAAGTCTCGGACCTCAAGCCGGGAGCGGACGGGCAGTTGAAAACGAAGCTCGCGCCCGGCGCCTACCTGCTTCTGTGCAATATCAAGGGGCATTATGAGGCGGGCATGCAGGCCAGCCTTACCGTGACCAAGTAGCCGCGAGATCGAAAGCCAGCCGAAAGCACCGCTGGCTTTGATGACAGGTGCCAGAGGCGGCTTACGCCGCCTCCTTCTCCTTTGCGTAAGGGTCGAAGCGGCCATAGAAGGTCTCGCCCTTGGCCGCCATGTCCTCAAGCAGCGCCGTCGGCTTGAAGTGTGCACCGTAGGTTGCCGCCAGTTTCTCGCAGAGCCCCACGAAGGTCTTCACGCCCATGCCGTCTATGTACGACAGCACGCCGCCGGTGTATGGCGCGAAGCCGAAGCCGAGGATGGAGCCGACGTCGGCCTCGCGAGGATCGGTGACGATGCCTTCTTCGATGGTGCGCGCCGCTTCGAGTGCGATGGTGACGAGGAAGCGCTGCTTCAGCACCTCGACGTCGATCTCTTCCGCCTTCTTCTGCGGGTATAGAGCCTTCAGCTCCGGCCAAAGCGACTTCTTGGCCGGTTTCGCCGGATAGTCGTAGAAGCCCCTGCCGTTCTTGCGGCCGCGGCGGTCGAGTTCGTCGACCATCTTGTTGATCAGCGCCATATGTTCAGAATCGACGGCGGCCTCGCCGAGATCGGCGACGGTGGCCTTCAGGATCTTCTGGCTGAGGTCGATCGCCACCTCGTCGTTCAGCGATAGCGGCCCAACAGGCATGCCGGCCATCTTGGCGGCATTCTCGATCATCGCAGGCGGGACGCCCTCGATCAGCATGTCATAGGCTTCGTGGATATAGCGGAAGACGCAGCGGTTGACGAAGAAGCCGCGGGTGTCGTTGACGACAACTGGCGTCTTCTTGATTGCTTCGACGTAGTCGAGCGCGACGGCGAGTGCCTTGTCGCCGGTCTCCTTGCCAAGAATGACCTCGGTCAGCATCATCTTCTCGACCGGCGAGAAGAAATGCATGCCGATGAAATCGGCAGGGCGCTTGGAGTTCTTGGCAAGGCCTGAAATCGGCAGGGTCGAGGTGTTGGAAGCGAAGATGGCGCTTTCCGGCAGCACGGCTTCAACCGCCTCGATCACGGCCTTCTTGACCTCACGGTCTTCGAACACGGCTTCAATGACGAGATCAGCATCCTTGAGGTCGGCATAGTCCGCGGACGGGACGATGCGCGAAAGCAGCGCCGCACCGTCATCCTGCGTAAGGCGTCCCTTACCGATCGAGTCCTTCACCAGGCCTTCACCGACGCCCTTGCCCTTGGCCGCCGCTTCGATGTCGCGGTCGATGAGGGTGACGGGGATGCCGGCGGCGGCGGTTACATAGGCGATCGAGGCTCCCATGAAACCGGCGCCGACGACACCCACTTTCTTCAACTCCGTTTTCGGGATTCCGGCGGGGCGGCGGGCCCCTTTGCCGAGCTCCTGCATGGAGATGAAGAGCGAACGGATCATCGAGAAGGCTTCGCTGGTCTGCAGGATCTCGGTGAAATAGCGCTGTTCGATCTTGAGGCCGGTGTCGAAAGGCACCTGTAGGCCTTCATAGACGCATTTGAGGATTGCGAGTGCTGCCGGGTAGTTGCCCGCCGTTTCGCGGCGCAGGATCGCCGGTGCGGCCGGCCAGAGCTGCGCTGCCGCAGGCGTCCAGATACCGCCGCCGGGCGCCTTGAAACCCTTTTCGTCCCAAGGCGCGACTGGCTTGAGGCCGTCCTTGATCATCTGCTTGGCAGCCGGGATCAGCTGATCCGGCTCGACCACCTGATGCACGAGGTTCATCGCCTTGGCGCGTGCTGCTGTCAGCGACTGGCCTGTCGTCATCATCTGCAGGGCCGACTGGGCGTCCGCCAGGCGCGAGACACGCTGCGTGCCGCCGGCACCGGGGAAGATGCCGACCTTGACCTCGGGCAGCGCGATCTTCACCGACTTGGCATTCGAGGCGACGCGGCCATGGCAGGCGAGCGACATTTCGAAGGCGCCGCCCATGCAGGTGCCGTTGATCGCCGAAACCCAGGGCTTGCCGGAGGTTTCGACTTTGCGGAAGAGGCCGGTCATGCGGCCGACGAGATCGAACAGCTTCTGCGCAGCGCCATCGGGATTGGCGGCCTTCTCCTGCTGATAGAGCGAGAACATCGACTTGATCATCGAGAGGTCCGCGCCGCCCGAGAAGCTCGACTTGCCCGAGGTGATAACCGCGCCCTTGACGGCGCTATCGGCAACGACGGCATCAACGATGGCGTTCAACTCGTCCATCACCTCTTCGGTGAAGACGTTCATGGATTTGCCGGGCATGTCCCAGGTGACGAGAGCGATGCCGTCCGCGTCGGTTTCGACGGTGAAGTTCTTGTAGGTCATCGTCTCTCTCCCTTAGACGCGTTCGATGACGGTTGCGGTGCCCATGCCGGCGCCGATGCAGAGCGTGACGAGCGCGGTGTTGAGGTCGCGCCGCTCCAGTTCGTCCAGCACGGTGCCCAGGATCATCGCGCCGGTGGCGCCGAGCGGATGGCCCATGGCGATGGCGCCGCCGTTGACGTTGATCTTGTCGTGCGGGATCTCGAAGGCCTGCATGTAGCGCAGCACGACGGCGGCGAAGGCTTCGTTGAGCTCGAAGAGATCGATGTCGGCGAGCGACATGCCTGATCGTTTCAGAAGCTTTTCGGTGACGTCGACAGGGCCGGTCAGCATCAGCGCCGGGTCGGAGCCGATATTGGCAAAGGCCTTGATGCGGCCGCGGGGCTTGACGCCCATGCCTTCGCCGCCGGCCTTCGAGCCGAGCAGCACGGCGGCCGCGCCATCGACGATGCCGGAGGAATTGCCGGCGTGGTGAACGTAGTTGAGGCGCTCGACCTCCGGATGCGCCTGGATGGCGACGGCTTCGAAGCCGCCCATCTCGCCCGGCATCTGGAAGGAGGGGTTGAGCGCCGCCAGCGCCTGCATGTCGGTGCCTGGGCGCATGTGCTCGTCATGGGCAAGGATAACAAGGCCGTTCTGGTCCTTCACAGGAATGACGGAGTTCTTGAAGTAGCCCTTCTCCCAGGCATTCGCAGCGCGCTTCTGGCTCTCGACGGCATAGGCATCGACGTCGTCGCGCGAGAAGCCGTATTTGGTGGCAATCAGATCGGCGGAGACGCCCTGCGGCATGAAATAGGCCGGGAAGTTCACCGACGGATCCATGAACCAGGCGCCGCCGGACATGCCGAGGCCGACGCGAGACATGCTTTCGACGCCGCCTGCGATGACGATGTCATCGGCGCCCTGGGCGATCTTCGCCGCGCCGAAATTCACTGCGTCGAGGCCGGAAGCGCAGAAGCGGGAGATCTGCATGCCGGGCGCCTTGGTGGAGTAGCCTGCCTCGAAGGCGGCCCCACGCGGGATGACCGCGCCTGCTTCCATCACTGGATCGACGCAGCCCATGACGATGTCATCGACCGTTGCCGTATCGAGCCCGTTGCGGTCGCGGATCGCCTCCAGCGTCTTGGCGGCAAGCCGCACCGACGGCACCTCGTGCAGCGAGCCATCCTTCTTGCCGCGGCCGCGTGGCGTGCGCACGTGGTCGTAAATGAAAACCTCGGTCATTCCTCTATCTCCCTATCGGCGGCAAGCGCCGTTGAACTCAAAAGGCCTCGGCGGCCAAGGTCATCATCGTTTCCGCGCCGGTCTCGATGCGGGCCTTGCGCAGTGCCGTTTCCGGCATGATCCGCTCCATGAAGAAACGGGCGGTGATCAGCTTGTTACGCAGGAATGTTTCGCGTTCGGTTTCTCCAGCGGCAAGGCCATCATTGGCAGCCTTGGCCATCTTTGCCCACATGTAGCCGAGCACGACAAGACCGAAGAGATGCATGTAGTCGGTGGAGCCGGCGCCGGCATTGTCGGGCTTGGCCATGGCGTGCTGCATGAACCACATGGTCGCCGCCTGCACGTCGTTCAACCCCTTCTTCAGGTTCTTGGTGAAGAAGGCCATCTGTTCTTCGTTGCGGTTCTCCTCGCAGAAATCGCCGATTTCCTTGAACAGCGCCATGACGGCGCGGCCGCCGTTCTGGCCGAGCTTGCGGCCGACCAGGTCGAGCGCCTGAATGCCGTTGGCGCCTTCGTAGATCATGGCGATGCGCGCGTCGCGCACATACTGGCTCATGCCGTGCTCTTCGATGTAGCCGTGGCCACCGAAGACCTGCTGGGCCATGACGGCGTGGTCGAAGCCCTTGTCGGTCAGCACGCCCTTGAGGATCGGGGTGACGAGGCCGAGGATGTCGTCGGCCGTCTGGCGCTCCTTCTCGTCCGCCGAACGGTGGGCGATGTCGGATTTCAGCGCCGTCCAGAGCAGGAAGGCGCGGCCGGCCTCGTTGAAGGCACGGATCGTCATCAGCGAGCGGCGGATGTCGGGATGCACGATGATCGGATCGGCCTTTTTCTCCGGCGCCTTCGGGCCTGACAGCGAGCGGCCCTGGATGCGCTCACGGGCATAGTTGACCGCGTTCTGATAGGCGACTTCGGAGATCGCCAGCCCCTGCAGGCCGACGCTGAGGCGTGCCTCGTTCATCATCACGAACATAGCGCTGAGACCCTTGTTCTCGGCGCCGATGAGGAAGCCGGTTGCCCCGTCATAGTTCATGACGCAGGTGGCGTTGCCATGAATGCCCATCTTGTGCTCGATCGCACCGCAGGAAACCTGGTTGCGCGCACCGACCGTGCCGTCCGCCTTGACCAGGTACTTCGGCACGATGAACAGCGAAATGCCCTTCGTGCCTTCAGGTGCGCCCTCGATGCGCGCCAGCACCAGATGCACGATGTTGTCGGTCATGTCGTGCTCGCCGGCCGAGATGAAGATCTTCTGGCCGGACAGCTTGTAGCTGCCGTCTGCCTGCGGCACCGCCTTGGTGCGCAGCAGGCCGAGATCGGTGCCGCAATGCGGTTCGGTGAGGTTCATGGTGCCGGACCATTCGCCGGAAACCATCTTCGGCAGATAGGTCTGCTTCTGCTCGTCCGAGCCATGCACGAAGATCGCCGCGATCGCGCCCTGGGTGAGCCCCGGGTACATCATCAGCGACATGTTGGCGGAGGAGGTGTATTCGCCGACGGCAGCATGCAGTGCGTAGGGAAGGCCCTGGCCGCCGAATTCCTCGGGAACCGCAAGGCCAGTCCAGCCGCCCTGGCAATAGGCGTCATAGCCGCCCTTGAAACCATCGGGCACCGAGACCGAGCCGTCTTCATGGCGCACGCAGCCTTGCTGATCGCCGGAATAGTTCAGCGGGAAAAGCACTTCCTCGGCAAGCTTTGCCGATTCTCCGAGAATCGCCTCGATCATGTCAGGCGTCGCGTCGGCAAACCCCGGAAGATTGTTGTAGCGTTCCAGGCCGAGCACGTCGTTCAGCACGAAAAGCGTGTCGTTTACTGGGGCCTTATAGACCGGCATCGTTCGAATTCCTCCAATTCGGCACGCCGGACGAAGCCGGCATTTGAGAGTCTCTTACAAAATATTGACGTTTGCGTAAACGTCAAATTTCGCGCTTGCTCGAATTTGTGATGCGATTGTGTGGTGCGGTGTCTGGAAGGGCCGACCGGGAACGTCCTTGGGGTGTCGAACCTTTCAGAGCATCAAGGAGGAGACAATCCATGCTCAAGGTCAGTTCGAATCTCTGGTTTGAGAAGGACGTCCAGCAGGCCGTCGAATTCTATGTGGCAACGATCCCGAATTCGTCCATGGGGCGCACGACCGTGCTTCCGGCCGAGACGCCGAGCGGCCCGCCCGGCAGTGTCATCATCATCGAGTTCAAGCTCGGGCATCAGGATTTCGTGGCTATGCAAGCCGGTCCGCTTGATGCGTTCAACCATGCCTTCTCGGTCTCGGTACAATGCGAGACGCAGCAGGAGATCGACCGGATCTGGAGCACCTTCCTGGAGAACGGCGGCGTGGAGGAGCAGTGCGGCTGGCTGCGGGACCGCTGGGGCCCGTGTTGGCAGATCGTTCCCCGCGTGCTGAGTGAGATGATTGCCGATCCCGACCGGGAGCGCGCCAAGCGTGTCACCGTAGTCTTGCTCGGCATGGTCAAGCTCGATATCGCGAAGCTTGAAGCAGCCTACCGGTAGCTCTTGATGGCAGTTTTCGGTCGTGGCGGTGGGGGAACGGCAATCTTTTGGGTCGTGTGCGGGCGTTGAAAAACGCCCGCAACTCTGGCCTTCCCGCACTACGAAGCCGTCGAGGCCGGCGGCCTTGGCCTGATAGAGCGCGCTGTCGACGTTACGAAGAATATCGATCCGCGTCGTCCCGGCATGCGGTGCAACGGCGCCGCCGCCGCTGATACAGGCGCGTACGTCGATGTCCTCGATCTTTAAGGGTTCGCGGAAAGCCGATACCAGCCGTTCGGCAACCGATGATAATGCGATCGCGTTCGGGGGATTGGGAACAAAGGCGGCGAATTCGTCGCCGCCCATGCGCACGGCGATATCGCCGGAT
This sequence comes from Rhizobium sp. IBUN, assembly GCF_000510625.1. Taxonomy (NCBI): domain Bacteria; kingdom Pseudomonadati; phylum Pseudomonadota; class Alphaproteobacteria; order Hyphomicrobiales; family Rhizobiaceae; genus Rhizobium; species Rhizobium sp. IBUN. Next base: position 86,758 of record NZ_AZNV01000016.1, on the reverse strand, counting down.
CGGATCACCGTCCGGATGCGGTTTGCGGCCTCTCGAAGAGCCTCATCGCCGGCGTGATCGCCAAGCATGTCATTGATGCCCTTGAAGCCATCCATGTCGAGATAGAGCGCCCCAAAGGTCTCGTTGGCCGTCAGCGCGGCTGTTTCTCCGTCATCAATGCGTCGGCGCATAAAATGATGCGATGGCGCCTGAGGGCAAGTGCATAGCGGCGTCCTAAATGTGGACAACGCCCACACTGCGACACTGGAAACGATCATGTTTCCAATGCCGTGCGTGAGGCTTTCGTCTAAGCTTTGCCGGAACTGTTTGCTTCCGGGGGAAGACAGGCTAGATTTCACAAGGCAGACTGATGGAAGAGCTTTGGAGGAGCGATTTTATGAGACGGATGTGGCCGGAGGAGTTCAATTCCATTCTTGATGGAGCCGAGGAAGTCACGCTGGACCTGCCGGCGGTGGAGCACGAAGACGGCTCACGCAGCGAGGCGGTGAGCCGCAAGGCCCTGAAGGTCCGCATGTCCATGGAGGACTACGAGCGCATCTGGCCGCTGGCCGAAATGCGCTACCGTCTCGATGGCAAGATGGCCGGCAAGGCGATCACCTTGATCACCACCAATCCGCACTATCATCGGTGGCACCCCGCCGATGGCGGCAGCGTCGACAATGTTTCCGACAGCGGCCGCCACTACACGACGAAGTACGTCGTCGTGCATTTCCTGCTCGACGATGTGAGGGAAACGGCGGCGGCCTGAGCCGCCGCTAGGACCCAGGTTCACGCGGCGTCCAATGCCTGTTGCAGGTCGGCGACGAGATCGTCCGGATGCTCGATGCCGATCGACAGGCGGATGGTCGATTCCAGGACGCCGATCCGCTGGCGGACGTCGGCCGGCACACCCGAATGCGTCATCGTTGCCGGATGGCTGGCGAGCGATTCCGTGCCGCCGAGGCTGACCGCGAGCTTGAAGATCTGCAGGGCGTTCAGGAACTTGAACGAGGCCGGCTGGCCGCCAACGATATCGAACGAAAAGGTCGATCCCGCACCGCTGCACTGCGCCGCGAAGGTCCGCCCGACCGGCGAATTGGCGTCGTGATAGGGCAGGTAGTGGATCCCCTCGACCTTTGGATGCTCGCGCAGGAAGTCGGCAACGACGCGGGCGTTGTTGTTGGCCCGCTCCATGCGGATCTGCAGGGTCTCCAGCGAGCGGCCGAGCATCCAGCAGGAGTGCGGGTCAAGCTGCGTGCCGATCGCGCCGCGCAGTGCCTTGACCTGCTTCATGACGGCCTTCGAGCCGAGGGCAGCACCCGCGATCAGGTCCGAGTGGCCGCCGACATACTTGGTCAGCGAGTAGAGCGAGATATCGGCGCCGTGCTCGATCGGCCGCTGGAAGACAGGGCCAAGCAGCGTGTTGTCGCAAGCAATAACAGGCGTGTGTCCCTGTTTCCTGCCGATCGCGTCTGCGACACGGCGGATCATTGCGACGTCGACGAGGCTGTTTGTCGGATTGGCTGGCGTCTCGACAAGGATGACAGACACCCGGCCCTTGGCCATGGCTTGTTCCGCAGCCGCTTGCACCGATGCCTCGCTGACGCCATCGGCAAAGCCCACCGCCGCAACGCCGAGATTGAGGAAGGTCTTGGCCAGCAGGGTTTCCGTTCCACCGTAGAGCGGCTGGGAGTGGAGCACGGCATCGCCGGGACGAACGAAGGCCAAGAGCGTCGTGGCGATCGCCGACATACCTGACGAAAATAGGGCGCAGCTTTCTGTTCGCTCGTAAACGGCAAGCCGGTCCTCGACGATCTCGCTGTTGGGGTGATTGAAGCGCGAATAGACGAGCCCCGCGCCTTTGCCTTCTGGCGGTTCCTTGCGGCCGGAGACGTAGTCGAAGAAGTCGCGGCCGTCCTCGGCGGACTTGAAGACGAAGGTCGACGTCAGGAACACCGGTGGCTTTACCGCCCCTTCCGACAATTCCGGATCGTAGCCATAGTTCAGCATCTGCGTTTCGGGATGCAGGGCGTGGTTGCCGATATGAGTCTTGGAAGGATGCGGTGCGGTCATTGTCGTCTCCTCGCGAGATGCCGTGATGCTCGCAAATTATATCAGAACGCGCGGACTGTTCTTGCTATTTGCCGCGCGGCTATGCTCTATAAAGCAACTTATTGCGGAGAATGGCGAATTGTGACGCAGAAAATTGCTGACGATATGGATCGGAAAATCCTCAAGGAGCTGATGAGCGACGCTCGCCTTCCCAACAACGAGCTTGCCGAGCGTGTCGGGCTTTCTGCGTCCGCCTGCCTGCGCCGTCTGCGCCGGCTGGAGGATGCTGACATCATTCACGGCTACACGACACTCGTCGATCCCACCATTGACGGCTGGACGATGACGGCGCTGGCGTCGGTTCGGCTCAGCCGCCAGCACGAGGACGAAATCCAGATGTTCGAGAGCGCGGTTCGCGGGTGGGACGAGGTACTGGAGTGCCATCTCGTCACCGGATCGCGCGACTACGTGCTGAAGGTGATGAGTTCAGGCCTCGAGGACTACGAACGGTTCATCAAGGGAAAGATCGCCCGGCTGAAATGCGTCGATACGATCGAAACCAGCTTCGTGATGAATACGATCAAGGCGCGGCGGGTGTAGTATCCGCAAGCTTGTCACGATCCGGGCATCTATTTCGTTAGGCGCCGCATGCTGGGAGCGGATGGCTGACATCGGTGCCCGCAGTGCCGGCGTGTTTCAACGCGATCATTGCGGCGCAGGCTGCATGTGGTGGATCGGGCTACCGTCCACAGCCACCGCCTGCGCATCCTCGAGTTTCTTGATGTCGTCCTCGCTCAAGGTCGGGCGATCCACCTTGATCGTCAGCTTGTTGAGCTTGGCAGTCAGCGCGAAGGGCGGCGAGTAGTCGGCATCGTTGACGCCCGTTAGCGTGTCGGAACCGACGTCGAAAGCCTCATCCCACTGCAGGATCATCGGAAGGGTGTGTTCCATCTTCTGGGTATCCACGACCTTGCCGTCCACCTTGAGTGTGCCCGTGCCCGATCGGCCGACGCCGCTCATGTTGTTGAAGGCGAGCGTTCCGATGCCGAGGCCATCATACTGGAAGTCGAATTCGAGCATGTGCTTGCCGGCAGTGAGCGCATCCGGCCCTTGCCATTTCACCCGCTTCAGATCGACCAGGTTCCAGAGGAACACCGGCTTGCCCTTGAGAAGATAGAAGCCGTAACCGGCGAAGCGGCCTCCCGAAGTCAGGATCATGCCTTCAGCGTCCCCCTGTGGCACCTCGATGTCGGCGGTGATCGTGTAGGAGCTGTTGAGCAGGGACGGCGAGTCGCCCTGCGGCAGGCCCGTCATCGGATGCGTGTAGGTGAACTCGGTGCGGCCGGCCGTGATGTTCGGGCGCGGGGCGACGATGCGTGCGGCGACCGAGGCGTCCATCGGGAAGACCTGGTATTTCTTCGCCTCGGCGAGGAAGAGATCCTTCATCGCCTTGACCTTGTCGGGATTCTCAGCGGCGACGTCCTGCGACTGGCTGAAATCCTTGCTCAGATCATAGAGCTGAAGGACCTGGTTGTTTAGCGGGTCCGGGTTGGCGGTGCCGAAGGCTTCCCAGGGCGCACGGTTTACCTTGGTGCTGAGCAGCCAGCCGTCATTGTAAAGGGCCCATTGGCCGAACATCTCGAAATACTGCGTCTTGTGGCGAGTCGGCGCCTTGGCATTCACCTTGTCGAAAGTATAGGCGAAACTCGTTCCCTCGATCGGCGCCTGCTTGATGCCGTCCACCATGTCCGGCGCCGAAATGCCTGTTACCTCAAGCAGCGTCGGGACGACATCGATCACGTGCATGAATTGCTCGCGCAAGCCACCCTTGTCGGTAATCCGTGCCGGCCAGGAGACTGCCATGTTCTGCCCGACGCCGCCGAGCCGCGAGGCGTTCTGCTTGAACCAGGAGAAGGGCGTATCGAAGGCCCAGGACCAGCCCGCCGACATGTGGTTGTAGGTCTGTTCGGTACCCCAGACGTCATACCATTTCATCTGTACATCGGTCGGCATTTCATTGATGCCGTTGAAGAACGCCACCTCATTGGGTGTGCCGAGAGGGCCGCCTTCCGCGCTCGTACCGTTGTCGCCGTTGATGTAGATGACGAGCGTGTTGTCGAGCTTGCCCATGTCCTCGATCGCCTGGACGACGCGCCCGATCTCGTGGTCGCTGTAGGCGGCGTAGGCGGCATAGATTTCCGCCTGCCTGATGAAGAGTTTCTGGTCCTCTGGTTTCAGATCGTCCCAGTTCTTGAGGATACTGGAGGGCCAGGGCTCCAGCTGCGTGTCCTGCGGGATCACGCCCAGCTTCTTCTGGTTCTCGAAGATCTGCTCGCGCAGCTTGTTCCAGCCTTGGTCGAAGAGATGCATGGCGCTGATCTTCTCTACCCACTCCTTCGTCGGGTGATGAGGCGCGTGTGTTGCGCCGGGCGCGTATTTCATGAAGAAAGGCTTGTCAGGCGCCGTCTGGTTGAGGCGAGTGAGATAATCAATGGCGTCATCGGCCATGCCGGTCACGAGGTTCCAGCCTGGCTTGCCCTCGAAGGGATAGATCTGGGTGGTGTTGCGGAACAGGTTCGGCTGCCACTGGTTCGCGTCGCCGCCGACGAAACCGTAGAAATATTCGAATCCCATGCCAGTCGGCCATTTGTCGAACGGCCCGATCGAGCTGGCGGCGAAGGCCGGCGTGTTATGGTCCTTGCCGAACCAGGAGGTGGCGTAACCATTGTCGCGCAGGATCCGGCCGATGGTGGCCTTGTCCTCGGGGATGATACTATTATAGCCGGGGAAACCCGTCGACTGCTCGGAGATCACGCCGAACCCGACCGAATGATGGTTCCGTCCGGTGATGAGAGCCGCGCGGGTCGGCGAGCACAAGGCAGTCGAGTGGACATTGTTGTACCGAAGGCCATTGGCGGCGACGCGATCCATGGTTGGTGTCGGAATAACGCCGCCGAACGTGCTCGGCACACCGAAGCCCGCGTCATCCGTGATGACCAGCAGGATGTTCGGCGCTCCTTTCGGCGGCACGATACGGGGCGCCCACCAGGGTTTCGAACTGAGAGCATCGTTGGTGATGGTACCGCCGAAACTCGGGTCCGGCGCCGGCAGCTGCCTGCCATCGATGGTTGTCGTAGCACCCGGCGCACCCAGTGTTCCGGTGACTTGTTGTGCATATGCCGCTCCTGTAGCAAGAGCCAATGTTGCTACGGCGGAAGCCAGTGACATCAGTCTCGTCAGTTTCATGACGGTTCCCTCCAACTAGCCCAAAATCAAACTCCCTTTCATTCCAAGCGGTTCGTTTACTTCTGGTAGAAGATATCACGAGAGCGAGGCCAAAACCATGCGCGTGGGGCATTAGCACAATGGTGGAGTGGTCTAGGCCGGCCTCGAGGAGCGGCGGTTTATCATGGAAAGATCGCCCGCCTGAAATGCGTCGATACGATCGAGACCAGCTTTGAGATGAATACCATCCAGGCGCGGTGGGTGTAGTATCCGCAGGCAAGCTTGATGCTCACCTGCGCCGCAGGTTTCGTCGACAACGACCGGAGGACAGCTATGACCGAGTTTCCTTACAGTTCCGCTCTCATCGTCGGTGCAGGCCCGGGCCTCAGCGCGTCGCTTGCGCGTCAACTGACCGGGCGCGGCGTCAGGGTCGCGCTGGCGGCGCGCAACACCGACAAGCTGAGCAAACTCGCTGGCGAAACCGGCGCGCTGATGTTTGCGGCGGATGCCGCCCAGCCGGCGTCCGTCGCCGCCCTTTTCGACGAGGTCGCGGCGGAAATCGGGGATCCGGAGGTTGTAGTCTATAACGCCAGCGGGCGCCTGCGCGGACCGTTGACCGAACTCGATCCGGCAGCGGTCGAACAGGCAATTGCGGTCAGCGCCTATGGCGGCTTTCTCGTTTGCCAGCAGGCTGCAAGGCGCATGATCCCCCAAGGGCGCGGAGCGATCCTGTTTACCGGGGCGACGGCGAGCGTGAAGGGATATGCCCAGTCGGCCGCGTTTGCCATGGGCAAGTTCGCCCTTCGCGGCCTTGCCCAGAGCGCTGCCCGTGAATTGGGGCCGAAGGGAATTCACGTCGCCCATTTCATCATCGATGGCGGAATCCGATCGGAGGTGCGCCGGGAAGACCCGGCCAAGCCGGATGCGACGCTCGACCCGGATGCCATCGCGCAGACCTACATCGATGTCTTACTGCAGCACCGAAGCGCCTGGTCACAGGAAATCGAGGTTCGGCCATGGACGGAATCGTTCTGATCGCCGTCTTGAGCCTTTCAGGGGACTGGCCGATTTCAGCACGCATAGTGCTGAAAATCCTGAAAAGTTAAAAAAATCTCACGTCGGTTAACGGGTTATTTACCACGTTTCGTGAAAGGTGCTGTTTGAGCATTGGCGACTTGCATTCCTTTTTTCAGTCTCGCGTTTCGTGGGAATGCCGCTACGCCGTACAGGTTGAGGAAAGTCTAATTGATTATCCCTTCATGAACGGTGCTCACGCCCGCATTCCGATGCGGCGGTGACGGAAGCCAATGATCGGCCCTGACGAGGGTTCGGACAGATGAAGCGAGCAAGAAGATGAACGGATCGCGATCAAATTCCCCACGGCATTCCGACAGGGCTTCGCTCGATGCGCTGAACCGCACCATCGAAGGCCTGGAGGCGAGGATCGAGGGTCTGATGGGTGCGGGTGCTCGCGACCAGCGCCAACGCGCTCCGGCGCCGGAGCGCGACGTCTACTCTGATCCTTACGCCGCCCGCGCACCCCATGCCGCCGAGGCGCGGCCGGATCCTTTCGCAGAAATTCGCCAGCGCCAGCGCATCCTGGAAGCAAGCCGGGAACGTCCTGCTGCGCGCGAACCCGCCGCCTACACGCGCGAGCAGCCAGCTCCGTCGCGTGCGCCGCTCCCTGTTGCCGAACGCGCGCCGCGTCCCGCCGCTCCGCAACCGGCCTCGGCACAGCCGGCCTATCGTCCGGCGGAAGACACGATGACCGAGATCGCGCAAGCGCTCGTCAATCTTCGCCAGGACCTGAAGCGTGACATCTCCGATGGCGTGACGCGCGAAATGAACGCATTGCGAGAAGAGATCCGCAGCATCAAGGTCGGCGCGGAAGACAACCGGTTCGCCGATGACATCCGTGCCGATATGACCCGCCTCGCAAGCAGCATCGATCAGCTTGCCAGCCGCTCCAGCGCGCCTGAGGCGCAAGGGCTGCGTGGCGAGTTCGAAGAGCTCCGCTCGTTGATGGACGGGCTCGCCCGCGAGGATTCCATTCGCCACATGGAGACCCGCTGGGACGGCGTCGAGAACCAGCTGCATGCGCTCGACACCGCCGGCCTGCAGGAGGAGCTTGTGGCGCTTGCCTACCGGCTCGACGATATCAAGCGCCATATCGGCGGCATGGGGGAAAGCCCGGCCGTTCGCGCACTGGAGGACAAGCTTATTTCCATCGCCACGGCGATGGAGCAGTTCGGCAGCATGATCCAGCCGCACGATCGGGCGATGGCCGAGCAGTTTGCGGCAATGGATAGCCGTCTCGACGAAATCAGCCGTGCTATCGCGGCAACCGGCCGCGCTGCCGCCAGCGGCGATCCGGCCATGATGCATCGTCTCGAAGGCCGCCTGAACGCCCTGGGCGAGCAGATCGATCTAATGGGTCATAGCGTCGCGAGCCGCGCGGCCCCGACCGATGCCCTGGCGGATCGGTTGGAAACCCTGACGTTGCGCGTCGAGGAACTCGCCAACGCCGAGGCGACCTCGCGCCTCGACGAGCGCCTGGAGCATCTGTCCTACCTGCTCGAGCGGAGCCACAAGGCTGCGCCACAGCCGGAACTGACCGGCGCACTCGCAGATATCTCGCGCAAGATCGACGCACTCGAAGTCGGCTCGGTCAACGATGCGCTTGCGCAGCGCCTCGACTATCTCGCGCGCCGCATCGACGAGATGGACTTCCAGCCGCTTCAGCCCGTCGTTGCTTCCGTGGACGACAGTGCTATCAGGCGCATCGAAGGGCGGCTCGGCGATATCGTCGCACGCCTGGAGGAAAGCACCGCGGCACCGGCGGCTGATACGCATGCGCTACGCAACCTCGAGGACCAGATCGCAAACCTTTCGGCGCTTATGAGCGAGCCGCGGCCGGCTGCCGAACTGCCGGCGGAATTCGACCGCCGCATGGGCGCGATCGAAGACTACATGGCGACCAGCGACGAATACATCATCGAGGCTGCCCGCCAGGCGGCGGAAGCGGTGGTCGAAGCCTATGCAAGAAACGGTGCCCTGCAAGGTGGCGCGCCGGCTGCGGCGGATATGTCGGCGCTCCATGCGCTTGCCGAAGACTTGCGTCAGCTCGAAGACCTGAGCCGCAGCAGCGAAGAGCGCACGCACAAGACCTTCCAGGCCCTGCACGAAACGCTGGTCCAGATCGCCGAGCGACTGGACACCATGGAAGACCGCGCGGTCGCAAGGCCGGCAGCGAGAATGCCGGCGGCCGATGTCGATTTTGCCGTCGATACTTTTACGATGATGCAGGCCGGCGCCGAGGAAGCACAGAAGCCGGTGGTTTTCGGAACCCGCGCCTCGGCAAGCAGTCAGCCCGAGGTCGCCGACGAAGCGCCCGCCCTACCGGTCATGGCGATGACCGACACCAGTGTGGTCGCGATCGAAGCGGCAATGAAGCCCGTATCATCCGCAGCTCCCTCCAAGGGTAGCCTGCTTGCTGGCCTCGGCAAGCGCCTGCTGCCCGGCAAGAAGGCCAAGGTCGAGGCCGCCACCGCTGAACGCACGCTCATCGACCCGGCTCCTTCCATCGATCCGGTCGATGTGATGCCGCCGGAAGCTGCCAATGAGCCACTGGAGCCCGGCTCCGGCGCGCCTGACGTCAAGAAGATCCTAGAGCGCGTGCGCGCCAGCCAGAACGCCGCCCGCGTGAATGCGAAGCCGGCAACGGAAAACGAGCGCGCGGACTACATCGCCGCAGCCCGCCGCGCCGCGCAGGCTGCTGCGATGGAGACAGAGCCGAGCGCCAAGCCACAGCCAGCCAAGGCCGACAGGAAGGCAAAGGACAAGGATGCGGTGAAGGGGAGCGCCTTCTCGCGCTTCCGCCGTCCGATCCTGCTGGCCGTCGGTGCCGTATTGCTGGCCATCATGGCGTTCCCGCTTGCCCGCACGCTGACGACCGGCCAGCCGGCGCCGTCCGCCGAAGTGGCGGTGCTGACCGATTCATCCAGCAATGCCCTGCCGGTGGACAGCGAGACGGCGCCCGACCAGGCCGTGGTAGCCGCTCCGGAGGTTCCGGCCACTGAAGCCCCGGCCTTGGACGCACTGGCCGCGCCGCTTGCGAGCAGCGATACGGCACCGGCGCCGGCAGCACCCGACCATCTGACGGCCGCCGCACCGCTGACCGGCGACGCGGTTGCCCCGCTCGCGCCCTCCGGCGCTCCCCAGGACGCCTCCGGTTTCGTTGCCAAGGAAACGACGCCGGCTGCTGCCGGCATGGCGACGACGCCTGCCGCTCCGGTGGCGGAAACAGCCGGCATTGCCATTCCCGACACGGTACAGCCGAAGTCGCTCGCGGATGCCGCCAGGAGCGGCGATCCGCTGGCGCTGTTTGAAATCGGCGCCCGCTACAGCGAAGGCCGGGCCGGCGTCGCCGCCGATCCGAAGGAAGCGATAAGCTGGTATCAGCTCGCCGCCGACAAGGGCTTCGGCCCGGCGGAGTATCGCCTCGGAAACATCTACGAGAAGGGCACAGGTGTCGACCGCGACATCGCCAAGGCGAAGCAGTATTACGAGCAGGCGGCAAACCGCGGCAACGCCAGCGCGATGCACAATCTCGCCGTGCTCTATGCCTCCGGCGCGCTCGGCCAGCAGGATTACAAGGCAGCCGCGGACTGGTTCGTCAAGGCAGCTGACCTCGGCATCACCGACAGCCAGTTCAACCTGGCGATCCTCTGTGCCCGCGGCAATGGGATCACGCAGGATCTAACCGAGTCCTACAAGTGGTTTGCGATTGCCGCCAAGGGCGGTGACAAGGACGCGGCACAGAAGCGCGAGGAAGTTGCGAAAGCCATGAAGCCGGACCAGCTTGAGAAGGCGCGTGCCAAGGTTGACCAGTGGAAGGCCGTGCCGCTCGACAGCAAGGCGAATGGCGTGGACCTTCCCGACGAGTGGGTCGGCAATGCCACCAAGACCTCGACCGTCGATATGAAGAAGGCGATCCGCAACATCCAGGCGATCCTCAACAACAACGGCTTCGACGCTGGCCAGCCGGACGGCGAGATGGGCGCGAAGACGGTTGCGGCGATCAAGAACTTCCAGAAATCGATCGGCCAGGAGCCGAGCGGGAAGATCAACGACGATACGGTGAAGGCCCTGCTGGCGCGCAACAAGGGTCCTGCCACCAAGGTCTGACCAAACGTTCGCCCCGATCTCCCAGGCCGCGCATGAGAGATCGGCACGTATGCGCGCTTGGCGTGCAGGTCCGTGCAAGCTTCGCGGAATACCTATGAGCACAGGCCTTGATGCAGTTGATCGACCCGCGAATGGCACGATTGTATTTTATCGTGGCTCAGGCGGAGTAATTTCGCATTCGACGTGTATTTCTTTGGCAAATGCTATTTGCAAAATATTGCAACTATGATTCTTCTTGCTGCGTAAGTGCTCTGCGTATCGTGATTCGTGAATATCTTTGATGCTGAATGACTTGGCGGAGATTCCGAATGATAGGTCTGGATATTGAGAGTTGGGCGCTGACGCGAGCTCATCATATTGTCCTGAACGAGGGATTGAATCTTGCGAAGGCGGCGCAAGATCTGGATCGCAAGCGGTCGCGTACGCTGGTATACGAGCTTCAGAAAGTTATCGCCGCCGCCATTCTTGAAGCGCATGCAGCCTCGATCAATTCCAATAGACTGCAGGCGGGGCAGGAAGCCTGATTTTGTCTTGCCTGGACGCGGTGGCCATCGACTGAACTCGGCGACTCCGGCCGTTGCAAAGGGCGGAGGAGGAACCCCATGAAGAGAACCTACACGGGCAGCTGCCATTGCGGCAAAATCCGCTATGAGGTCGATGCCGATCTCCAGGCCGGCACCGGTCGCTGCAATTGCTCGGTCTGCGGCAAGCGGCGCTATTGGGGCGCGATCGTCAAGCCTGAGGATTTCCGCCTGCTGTGCGAGGAGACAGCGGCGGGCGACTACCAGTTCGCATCGATGAGCGGCCATCACCGCTTCTGCCGGATCTGCGGCCTGCATGCCTACGGGCATGGCCATATTCCCGAGATCGGCGGCGACTACGTTTCGATCAATATCGCCTGCCTCGACGACATAACGCCGGAGGAGCTCGCCGCGCTGCCCATCCGCTACATGGATGGGCGCCACGACAACTGGTGGAATGAGCCGGCGGTGACGAGTTACCTCTAGGCCCTTTCAGGGTTCTAGTCTCAGGCAGGCAGCCTGGCAGCCCTGCTGCGCTCGGCGCGCAGGCCGAAAAGCCCGGCGCCGGTTACCAGAATGATCGCCGTTGCGTAGAGATCGGTGGTCAGCTGGTAGCCGAGAGACTTGGCGAGGAAGCCGGCGAGAATGGCCGGAAGGCTAAACGCCAGATAGCTCTGGATATAGAAGGCCGACAACAGGCCGGCGCGCTCGTCGGCCTTGGCGAGCGGCATGATCGTGCCGATCGACCCGAGGAAGTTTGTGCCGAATCCGGCGCCGGTAAAGAAGGTGCCGACGAGCAGCAGCGGCACGTTGCCGAGGTGGACGCCGGCGACAACAGTCAGAATTCCAAGCGTGGTCGCCGCCGTGCCGAAGCCGAGATTGGCCGCGCCGGACTTGGCGCGCCTGAGATAGACCACAACCGCCCCCGACACCATCAGCGCCGTCACGATCAACCCGCCCGTGAGCGGCGCCCGGCTGCCCGTCGTGCTGGCGACCAGTGACGGAACCAGCGAGAGGTAGAAGCCGCCAAGCGTCCAATTGGCGATGTTGATCGGCGTCACCAAGGCGAGCGGCCGTTTGACCTGCGGCGGAATCGAAATTGTCGGCTTCAACGAGTTCCAGAAACCCGGCCGACGGCCGCCAGTCTCCCGGGTCGCCCAGATGGCGCCGGCTTGCCCGGCGAAAGCCGCGAGCAGGATGGCATAGACGAGGTGGAGCGGGAAGGGACCATACTGGATCAGGGCGCTCGTGCCGACTGCACCGACCGCCATGCCTGACAGCGGTGCGATGGAGTTGACGATCTGGCCCTTCGCCCGGTCGACGTCGACCAATGCTGCCCCAATCGAGGCGCCGGCAATTCCGGTTGCCAGGCCTTGCACGATCCGCGCCGCGATCAGCCAGTCTGGGCCACTTGCCACGACGAACAACGCCATGGCGACGATCTCCAACATCAGGGCGGTGAAGATCACCGGCTTGCGGCCGAGGTGGTCGGAGATCGAGCCCGCTATCAGCAGTGCAGTCAGGAGCGCGAAGGCATAAACCGCGAAGATCACGGTGATCAGCACCGGCGAGACCGCAAAGCTTTCCTGATAGATTCGATAGAGCGGCGTCGGCGCTGCGGAAGCGCCGAAGAAGGTTGCCAGCGTAATTGCATGGAAGGGGATCGGATTACGGGAGGTCGGTGTGGATTTGGCGGCGCCGAACATATATAAGCCTCTTAAAGCTAATTTGTTGCGTTAGCCATGTAGGTCGACCTGCCACTAAAAGCAAATAATTTGCGTTAACAGCTCGATCAAAGATGTTGAACCATGCGCCGGCGCAGGAAACAGGACGTTAGAAATGGCAGCAAAAGAAAATCCCCGGCCGGGCGGCCGCAGCGCCAGGGTGCAGGCTTCAGTGCATCAGGCAGTCCGCGAACTGCTGGCCGACATGGACCGGGCAGACGTGACAATCCCGCTGATTGCAACAAAGGCCGGCGTTACCCCGTCGACCATCTACCGTCGCTGGGGCGACCTGCAGGAATTGCTGGCCGACGTCGCCGTCGAGCGCCTGCGCCCGGACATGCAGCCGATCGACACCGGCAGCGGCCGAAGCGATCTTGAAGCCTGGGCGGAACAGTATGCCGAGGAGATGTCCTCCGGCGTTGGGCGCGAGATTATCCGCGACGTGCTGGCCGCGCAGGACAATGCCAATGCCGCCAAGTGCTGCGCCTTCACCCGCGAGCAGGTGGAGCTGCTGAGCGATCGGGCGCTCGCGCGCGGCGAGAGCTTTCCGCTGGTCGATAGCGTGATGGATCAGGTCGTCGCGCCGATCATCTACCGCATACTTTTCGGCGACGAGCCAACCGCCGAGCGTGTGCGCGGCCTCGTGTCCGGCGTGATGGCGAAGGATGCGGCGGTCACTCCGCCGCCGCCCGCTTCTGAGCGGAAATCTGCGTAATGTAGGCCCTCAACGCTGCCGGGCGCACCGGTTTGTGTTGGAGCCCAATGCCGTGCCGCTCGACTTCGGCGCGGACCTCCGGCGTGCGGTCGGCCGTGACGATCAGCGCCGGAATGAACGCCATGAAACGCTCCCTGAGCGTCAGGATGGCGGAAACGCCGGTGCCGTCGCCGAGGTGATAGTCCGCGATCACGAGATCCGGCGGCGGCTGGCGTGTATCGAGCGCGCCGACATCGGCCAGCGAACCCAGGCATCGCACCTCGCAGCCCCAGCCGCTGATCAGCAGCTGCATGCCTTCCAGAATATGCGGCTCATTGTCGACGCAGAGGACCTTCAATCCCTGCAGGCTCTGCGCCGAATGCTCCACCGGCTGGGCTGCGCCCAAGCGCTCGAGTAGTCGCGACGCGTCGCGCGGCATGACGATGCGGAAATCCGTGCCCTTGCCGTGTGTCGAGTGGAGTTCCACCGGGTGATTGAGGACACGCGCGATGCGATCGACGATTGAGAGGCCGAGGCCCAGTCCGGAAGCCGTCCTGGCGCCTTCGTCGAGACGGGCGAATTCCTTGAAGACCGTCCGGAACTTCGAAGGCGGAATGCCGATCCCGGAATCCATCACCTGGATGACGACCTGATGTCCGCGCCGACGCGCACCAACCAGCACCTTTCCGTCGATCGTGTATTTGATCGCGTTGGAAACAAGATTCTGCACGAGGCGGCGAAGCAGGTTGGGATCGGAGCGGACCCGAAGCGAGGTTGGCATCACCACCAGCTTCAGGTTTTTCTCACGGGCGATCGGCTCGAAGTCCGTTTGGATCCGCTCCAGCAGGTCGGAAAGTGGCACGGAGGCGAGGCGCGGCCGCATCGCCCCGGTGTCCAGCCGCGAAATATCGAGAACCGCGCCAAGGATGGTTTCGACCGATTCCAGCGCGGAATCGATGTTGCGAACGATCGCACTGCTTTCGGACTTTCCCATGCGCTCGACAAGCGCCGAGGAATAGAGCCGGGCCGCATTGAGCGGCTGCAGGATGTCGTGCCCGGCAGCGGCGAAGAAGCGTGTCTTTCCTAGGTTGGCTTCGTCAGCGGCGGCTCTCGCTTCGCCGAGTTCGCGATTGACACGGGTCAGTTCCGCCGTCCGCTCGGCAACGCGCTGTTCCAGCGTTTCGTTCGCCTGCTTGAGCGCTCGGTCGGCGGCGACGCGTTGGGTGATGTCGGTAAAGGTTGCGACGATGCCCTTGTCCGGCATCGCGTTGGAGCGCACTTCGATGATGCGTTCGCCGCCGCCGAGCACCAGCGCGAAGGGTTTGTCCAGCGTCAGGAAGTGCCGGACGGTCTGGTTGACGTCGCCGGCTGGCACATCGCCGCGCTGGCTGAGGATCGCCACGATGTCGGCGAGCGGGAAGCCCACCTGTCCGGTATTCTCCGGAAGGTCCAGCAACTGCCGGAAACGGCGGTTCCAGATCGTCAGGTTGTTCGAGCTGTCGAAGACAGCGATGCCCTGGTCCATCTGAGACAGCGCCGTCTGCAGCATGTCCTGGTTATATTGCAGGGCCTCGCTCGCCTGGTCGAGCAGCCAGGCGGTGTCGGCCGAGGCGTCCTCCACTTTCTGAAGGATCAGCGACAGCACAAGTCGAGCGGAGGAAGAGCCGATGGCGCTGCCGAGCAGCTGTTCCGTAAAATGAATGAGCGCCATGTCGGCTGGTTGGTCGTCCTCCAGCTTGCGGCCCGAATTCTGCTGGTAGGTCTGGAACGAACGCTCCATGCGCTCCTCGCCGAGATAACGCGAGACCGTCGCCTTGAGATCGGCGATACTGATGCGGGTCTTCCAGCCGCGCGTGGCAAACTGCGAGCGGGACTGCCGCTTGACGAAGATGCCGGCCTGGATGCGTTCGAGCGGCCGCGCATTGCGGGTCACCGATCCGACGACGAAGAAGGCGGTGTTGACGAGCAGGCTCATGACCGTGGCATTGACCAGCGGATCGGCATCGGGTGCCGAAAAGATCGTCGTGCCGGGAAAGATGAAACCGAGGACTGCGCTTGCGACACCCGAATAGTCCGGTCCGCCAAGCGAAGGCAGGAACAGCAGGTAGACCCAGATCACGAAGCCCGACGTCAGCCCAAGAATGGCACCGCGCGCATTGGCTCGCCGCCAAACAAGGCCACCGAACAAGGAAGGGGCCATCTGCGCAATCGCGGCGAAGGAGAGGAGGCCGATCGAGGCCAGCCCCGTCGTGCTGTCGGTTGAACGATAATAGGCGTAGCCGAGCAGCAGTACGGCGAAGATCGCGCTGCGCCTTATGTTGAGCAGCGTCTTGGCGAAATCGCTGCGCTGACCCGAGCGGTCGACGAGCTTCCGGTGCAGGAAGATCGGCATGATGATGTCGTTCGACACCATGATCGACAGCGCCACCGAAGCGACGATCACCATGGCGGTGGCGGCGGAAAAGCCGCCGATGAAGGTAATCAGCGAGACAAAGGGCATCTGCCCGTTAAGCGGTAGCGAAAGCACGTAGAGATCGGCATTGCCGCTGCCGCCAAACGTCAGCAGGCCACCGATCGCCACCGGCAGCACGAAGAGATTGATGGCAACGAGATAGAGAGGGAAGAGGAAGCCGGCCAGCCGAAGCTCCCGGGTGGTCCTGTTCTCGACAACGGTGACGTGGAATTGTCGCGGCAGCATGATGATCGCAAACGCGGACAACAGCGTCAGCGTGATCCAGCGGCTGATCGGTGTCTGGTAGTTCAGGGCCGAGAGCACGAGCTGGTTTTCGCTGGCCTTCTGCCAGAGATCGGATGGACCGTCGAAAAGGAACCAGACCACGCAGACGCCGGCGGTGAGGAAGGCAAACAGCTTGACCACCGACTCCATGGCGACGGCAAGGATCAACCCGTCCTGGTGCTCGGTCGCATCCGTGTGGCGCGTGCCGAACATGATCGCGAAGCAGGCGAGCACTAGCGTTACGAGCAGTGGCAGGTCGAGAAAATAGAGGTTGCCGCTGCCGATGCCGTAATCCGACGGGTTGAGCATGGCCGTCACGGTGCTCGACACCGATTTGAGCTGCAGGGCGATATAGGGGATGGCGCCGACGAGGGAGATCAATGCCACGATTGTCGCGACCGCCGGATTCTTGCCATAGCGCGCGGAGATGAAATCGGCGACGGATGTCAGCTTCTCGGCCTTGGCGAGCTCGATGATCCGCCGCAGCACCGGCATCCCGAGCGTGAAGACGAGGATCGGGCCGATATAGATGCCGAGGAATTCCAGCCCGCGTTGCGATGCCAGTCCGACACCACCGAAATACGTCCAGGAGGTGCAGTAGATCGCGAGGCTGAGTGCATAGACCGCGGGGCGGCCGCCAACGGGCGTTCCGAACATCCGACGCCTGCGGTCGCCATGGCTCGCGACCGCAAAGAGCAGTAGCAGATAGCCGAAGGCAGATGCAAGTATGACCCAGCCTGGCAGCATTGAACCTCCACCGATGCACCACGCACCGGTTCTCCCGGACAGTTGCAGATTACGGGAATTTGGCGTCGTTGAACATCAGGGGGTGTATAGGTCTTAAGTCAAAGACCGCACGCAGGTCCAATAATTTGTAATTGGCAATTGAATAATTGCATCGAACATGTAGCTAATAAAAACAATGACCTGTCAGTGCGACTGCATCAGAGGGAGACGGATCGGATGCTCAATGAGTTTAAAGCATTTATCGCCCGCGGCAATGTCATGGACCTTGCTGTCGGTGTTATCATCGGCGGCGCTTTCGGGGGGATCGTCAGGTCGCTGGTGGACGATATCATCATGCCGATCGTCGGTGCCATTTTCGGCGGCTTCGACTTTTCCAACTATTTCATCGGCCTCTCTGCCAACGTGAACGCGCCGACACTGACCGCAGCCCGCCAGCAGGGCGCGGTCCTGGCCTATGGCAGCTTCATCACGGTTTTGATCAACTTCCTGATTCTCGCATGGATCATCTTCCTGATGGTCAAGGGCGTGAATACGCTCCAGAAGCAGGTGGACAAGCAGATGAAGATCAAGGAGGCCAAGGACGAGGCGGCCGCGCCGCCGGCCGATGTGGCGCTGCTGACGGAAATTCGCGACCTGCTGGCCAAGCGTCCGGCCGTCTGATGAGATTATGAGCCTTCGCCGACGGGCGCGGGGCTCATCCATCACGAAAATCGATATCGCATCACCGAATGTCATGGGATTTGCCGCCTTATTTGCTTTATATGAGCGCAAACCGGAGTGATGCATGTCGATAGTCAGTAGTCTTAGCCCGCGCGCCCTCTTGGCGCCAGAAAGCGGGATCGTCGAAGTTGTCAACTATGCCCGTGGCCGTGACGGCCTCCTGCCGCTTTGGGTCGGCGAGGGAGATCTGTCGACGCCGGATTTCATCAACAAGGCGGCGATCGAAGCGCTGTCGGGTGGCGAGACCTTTTATACCTATCAGCGCGGCATCCCGGAGCTGCGTCAGGCGCTTTCCGACTACTATGCCAGACATTTCGACGTCTCCCTGCCGGTCGAGCATTTCTATGTCACCGGTTCCGGCATGCAGGCGATCCAGATCGCCGTGCAGGCGCTGACCTCGCCGGGCGACGAGCTCGTCTATCTGGCGCCCGCCTGGCCGAACATCGCCGCCGCCCTGGAAATTGCCGGCGCCCGGTCGGTCGGCGTCCAACTGACCTTCGAGGGCGGCAAGTGGGCGGTCGATCTCGACCGTATCGCGGCGGCCATCACCCCGAAGACCAGGGGGCTGTTCATCAACACGCCGTCCAATCCGACCGGCTGGACTGCAACCAAGGATGATCTCGCAGCCATCCTGGCGCTCGCGCGCAAGCACGATCTCTGGATCATGGCCGACGAGATCTACGCGCGCTATTACTTTGCCGGCGGTCGCGCGCCGTCCTTCCTCGATGTGATGGAGCCCGACGACAAGGTGATGTTCGTCAACTCCTTCTCCAAAAACTGGTCGATGACCGGCTGGCGTGTCGGCTGGATCGTTGCCCCGCCGCAAACCGGCCAGGTGCTCGAGAACCTCATCCAGTATTCGACCTCGGGCGTGGCGCAGTTCATGCAGCGCGGCGCGGCCGCGGCCCTGAATGAGGGCGACAGCTTCGTGCAGTCGAACATCGACAAGGCCAGACGCTCCCGCGACATCCTGTGCGACGCGCTGATTGCAACGAACCGCGTCGAGACGCTGAAGCCGGACGGCGCCCTCTATGCATTCCTCAAGATCGACGGCGTGACCGACAGCCGCAAGGCAGCGATCGACATCGTCGACAAGACGGGTGTCGGGTTGGCACCGGGCGCGGCGTTCGGCGCTGGCGGCGAGCTCTTTCTGCGCGCCTGCTTCCTGCGCGACCCGGCCCAGATCCAGGTGGCGGCCGACAGGCTCTGCGACTATATCCTCAAGCTCTAGGAGTGTGGAGCCGGCTCGACCCGGCTTTTGCGTGAGCGCGTAGCCAACGCCCCGCCGCGTACTCAGACAGGCCGACAGAGCAGATTAGCCGCTGGCGCGGACTCGCGCTAGGCGGCGATCAAGGAGGCGCTGTCGACAACTTCCGCGAAGTCTGCCTTGAGGTGGGCCATCGTGACATCAAAAATGACGCGCGCCGACAGGTTTTCGGAAGGTAGGTCAAAACCCAGGACGGCATCCCGAATGACCGTCATTCTAAAGCCAAGGTCTGCCCCGGCGCGCACCGTAGAGTTGACACAAAATCCGGCGACCGCACCTGTTACGATAAGGCTCGTGATACCCTTTTCATGAAGGTATCGTGCCAATTCCGTTGAGGCGAAGCCCGACGACGTGGTCTTCACGAATACCGGCTCATTCGCGATTGCTTCAGCGCAAGGCATCGCCGGATAGCCCGGCGCATCCGGATGCAGCGGCGATGCCGGGTCATCATCCCTGTGTCTTATGTGGATTACCGGTTGCCCCGCGTGGCGGAAGGCCGTGACAATGGCGGCGATCCTTTCAGGAGCGTTGGAATTGACGTGGTCTCGTCCA
The DNA here is from genome assembly GCF_000510625.1 of Rhizobium sp. IBUN. NCBI lineage: Bacteria > Pseudomonadati > Pseudomonadota > Alphaproteobacteria > Hyphomicrobiales > Rhizobiaceae > Rhizobium > Rhizobium sp. IBUN. The sequence continues at coordinate 67,353 of NZ_AZNV01000016.1, read as the reverse complement.
GCATCCAGGCGATGCTGCATCGTCATCTGCATATCGATAATGACAAGTGCCGCCGTCATTTTACTGATTCCTAGTATGCTCGGTGCCCCGACCAATCACCTAGCATGGGGTGAGAGAACCGCAAAGGGCCGACAACGACAACGCGCTCGGCGGGAAAGCGCCCGGCCGCCCGGTCGGATGCTGAGAAGGGGGCCAGCGTCGGCGATAGCCCAATGAAGCCAGGCGGCTTCAGCCGCCAAGCTCCACTTTCGTTTTGGATTGCCTGGTTGACCAAAAAGTCGTCCTATTATCAAGCAGCTTTCGAGGCTCAATCGTTGATTTCGGGCTCGACGAGCTTTGCCAGATTGCGCAGCGATTCCTGCCAACCGAGATAGCATGCCTCCGGGGGAATAACGTCCGGTACGCCCGCCTGGACAACATTCAGTTCGGTGCCGACGGAGACCTTCTTCAAGGTCACCGTGACCTCCATCTCACCGGGAAGGTTCGGGTCGTCGAACTTGTCCGTGTAACGGAGCTTCTCGTTCGGAACCAATTCCAGATAGCTGCCACCAAAGGAGTGGCTATTTCCAGTCGTAAAGTTCCGGAAGGACATCCTGTGTGTTCCGCCGACAGTCGGCTCCAGATGATGCACTGTGCACGTAAACCCATTTGGCGGAAGCCATTTGGCCAGCGCATCCGCCTCCAGGAATGCGCGATAGACTTTCTCAGGGCTGGCCGCCAGAACGCGGTGAAGATGTATCGTGTTGAGCATGATGATCCTCCTTTGAATGCAGCATGGGAATGCCCGAGGACGAACCTATCTTTGTCAGTCCGACAATGGATTGAAAATATTCGCTCTCAGCCTATGTCGGTTCCGTGTCCAGTAGGGCTGACATTGTTGCTCCTGCCAGTCCAGTTGTCTTTACGGTTGGCGTGCCAGCTATACAGCTTGGGCATGTTTGGTGTAGCAATTCCCTTAGAGGTTTAGCGGGGAGAGTGGGACCGTGGTGAGGAAGATAATTTCTCTCTTATTGGGAACGGTGCTCGTCATCTCCGGAATCTATGGCGTCCTGTACCTGCTGTATTTCACCGTTTATCCCGTCAGGACCCTGTATTACCTGGTGCCCGGCGGGCTGTTCGTCATTGGTATAGTGATCCTGTGGGAAGATCTTACCAAATTCCTTCGGCGGCATTGAAAGTCTGGACCTGGTGAGCTGCCGCAGAAAAGAGCCCTCGAAATGGTACATCAATAAAATTGTAGCGGAGCCCGAAATCGGCCTCTAACCACGCCATCAAACTTACCGGCGAGGAAGCCCCGCAGAGCGCTTTCGATAGGAAATTCTGAAAGGAAAGCAGCGTCAGATGCCCCCGCGTGAATGAAGTGGGGATGCGGGATATGGCAATTTTGGTCACGGGTGGCGCGGGCTACATCGGCAGCCACATGGTCTGGACATTGCTGGATGCGGGCGAAGACGTCGTTGTCCTGGACAATCTTTCGACCGGCTTTCGCTGGGCGGTCTCTCCGCGTGCGCGCTTCTATCTCGGCGATGTCGCCGATGCCCAGCTTCTGAAGACGATCTTCATCGAAAACGACGTCGACGCCATTATTCATTTTGCCGGCTCCGCGATCGTGCCTGCATCCGTCGCCGATCCGCTTGCCTATTACGACAACAATTCCGGCAAGACGCGGGCGCTGTTGAGCGCTTCGATCAATGCCAACATCCGCCATTTCGTCTTTTCCTCCACCGCCGCCGTCTACGGGCCGCAGAAGACGTCCGAGCCGGTCAAGGAGACCGCGCCGCTCAATCCCGAGAATCCTTACGGCCAGTCCAAGCTGATGACGGAATTCATGCTGCGGGACGCGGCGGCAGCCTACGATTTTGCCTATGTCGCGCTGCGCTACTTCAACGTCGCCGGCGCCGACCCGTTGGGGCGCAGCGGTCAATCGACATCAGGCGCCACTCACCTGATCAAGGTCGCCTGCGAGGCGGCACTCGGCAAACGCACCGGTGTTCATGTCTACGGCATCGATTACCCGACTCATGACGGTACCGGCGTGCGCGATTACATCCATGTCAGCGACCTCACCGCGGTTCACTTGAAGGCGCTGCAGCATCTACGCCGTGGGAGCGGCTCGCTGGTTGCCAATTGCGGCTACGGCGCCGGGTATTCGGTGCTCGACGTGCTCAATATGGTCAACTGCCTGCACGGACACTCCTTCAAGATTCACATGGCGCCGAGGCGTCCGGGCGATGCCGCAAGCGTTGTTGCGGACTCAAGCCTTGCCCAACGCGTTCTGGATTGGAAGCCGACACACGATTCATTGGAGACAATCGTTCAAAGCGCGCTCGACTGGGAACAGTTCCTGATGGATCGCAACGTCGACGATCTACAAAGCCTCCATCGAGCGCTCGCCGCCGCCTCGTTCTGAGAAGCGAAATCAATCCCAGGCTCAGCCATCGACTATGCCGTCGAGTGCGCTAAGGTGGCATGACGGTTGATCGCACCGGTTCGCTTGACGCCGGATGGCGACCCGAAGGTGCAACGGAGCGAGGAGGTCAGCATGCGGGACGAGGTTCACCAGAGTGAGGTGATTGTCGAACGGCGGGGCTCGGCCGGCATCATCCGCCTCAATCGACCGCGTGCGCTGAACAGCCTGACACTCGATATGGTCCGCGCCTTTGCCGCTGCAATGGACGATTTCGCGGCAGACGCCAGCATCGCCATGGTGATCGTATCAGGCGAGGGGGAGCGCGGCTTCTGCGCCGGCGGCGACATTCGCGCACTGCACGAGAGCGGCCGCGCCGGCACCGATCTGGCAATGACCTTCTGGCGCGAAGAGTTTCGCTTGAACCATCGGATCGCGACCTACCCAAAGCCCTATGTGGCGCTGATGGACGGCATCACCATGGGGGGCGGCGTCGGCCTGTCATCGCACGGCCGCCACCGCGTCGTAACGGAACGAACCAAGCTTGCCATGCCGGAAACGGGCATCGGCTATTTTCCGGATGTCGGGGCGACCTGGCTGCTGCCACGCGCGCCGGGCGAGGCCGGCACCTGGATGGGGCTGACGGGACTGACAGTCGACGCGGCCGATATCATTTATGCCGGACTGGCCGATTGCCATATCGCTTCCTTCCGGCTGCCTGACATCGTCGATACGCTGGCGGAACTGCCGCGAAACGCGGCGCCCCGTGACGTCGAGGTGGTGCTGAAGAATCTCTCCAGCGATCCGGGGACGAGCGCCGTCAAAAGCAACCGCGACCTGATCGAACGTTGCTTTCATTTCGGCACCGTCGAGGAAGTCATCGATGCGCTTGGGAAGGAGCCCGGCGATTTTGCCGCCGAAACGCTGCGGATCATCCGAACCCGCTCCCCGACCAGCCTGAAACTTGCGCTTCGTCTGCTGCGCCAGGGAAGGCAAAGCAGGAACCTTGCCGAATGCCTGAACCGCGAACTCGGCGCCTGCCAGCAGATATTGAAAAGCCCGGATTTCTACGAGGGCATCCGCGCCGCCATTATCGACAAGGATCGCAATCCGCAGTGGATGCCGGCGACATCGGAGGCGGTCGACCAGGCGGCCATCGATGCCTTCTTCCGGCCCGCGGAGCCGCCGCTGGCGCTCTAGCGCCACATCCCGCGCATGCGTGCGCCGACATCGACGCGCACCTGTCGGGCCTGATGCGACGCGCCGCCATCGGCTCTGGATTGTGGCCAGCCGACCACCTCGAAGAACTGCAGCAAGGTTGCCGGAATGAAGCGCGTGCGCGACGCATAGACGTGCCGGTCGCCCTGCGCGTTCTGGCCGTGCGTGAAGAAGCGTTGCGGCACGACGAGGTCGAGATTGTCCTTGGCGCGGGTCATCGCGACGTAGAGCAGTCGCCGTTCCTCCTCGATCTCGGCGCTGGTGCCGACCGCGAGGTCGGACGGGATGCAGCCGTCGACGACGTTCAGCATGAATACCCGTGTCCATTCCTGGCCCTTGGCGGAATGGATCGTGGAGAGGATCAGATAATCCTCGTCGAGCAGCGGCACACCGGCCTGGTCGCTGGTCGCATCCGGCGGGTCGAGCGTCAACTCCGTCAGGAAACGCTCGCGGGAAGGATAGCCGCTGGCGATCTGCTCGAGTTGCAGAAGGTCGGCCTGGCGGGTCGAGGCGTCCTCGTGCAGGCGTTCGAGATGCGGCGAATACCATTCGCGGACGAGGCCGATTTCTGCCGGCCAGCCGGCCTTGCCTGTCTTCACTTCCTGGAGCATCGCAATGAAGGCCGTCCAATCCTCGCCGGAGCGGGGAGGGGCCGGCAGGTCGGCAAGGGCCTGCATCGGGCTTGCATCCGCGGCCATCTGGTCGATGACGCGCTGCGCCGTCGAGGGCCCGACACCCGGGAGCAGTTGCATCAACCGGAAGCCGGCGACGCGGTCGCGCGGGTTCTGAGCAAAGCGCAGGGCGGCCAGCATGTCCTTCACATGCGCGCTGTCGAGGAATTTCAATCCGCCGAATTTCACGAACGGAATGTTGCGCCGTGTCAGCTCGACCTCCAGCGCTCCGCTGTGATGCGAGGCACGGAAAAGCACCGACTGCTGCTTGAGCTTCACGCCTTCTTCGCGGTTCTCCAACACCTTGTCCGCCACGTATCGCGCCTGGTCGGCCTCGTCGCGCACGGTGACGAGCCTTGGACGCTGGGCCGATTGGCGCTCTGTCCAGAGGTTCTTGGTGAAGCGCTCCGAGGCGAGATCGATGACGGCATTCGCCGCCGCGAGGATTGGCTGCGTCGAGCGGTAGTTGCGATCGAGCGTGATGATGTTTGCCGAGGGGCTGAACGCGGCCGGAAAGTCGAGAATGTTGCGCACGGTGGCCGCGCGAAAGGAATAGATCGACTGCGCATCGTCGCCGACGACGGTTAAGCCTTGTCCGCCAGGCTTCAATGCGAGCAGGATCGTGGCCTGCAGCCGGTTCGTATCCTGGTATTCGTCGACAAGCACGTGGTCGAAGCGGCTGCCGATATCGTCGGCGATGATCGGTTCGCTGACCATCTGTGCCCAGTAGAGGAGCAGATCGTCATAATCGAGAATGTTCTGGCTCTGCTTGGCCTCGACATAGGCGCCGAAGAGGTCTCGCAACTGGTTTTCCCAGGACGAGCACCAGGGGAACGCGTCGCGCAGAACGAGGCCGAGTTCGCTTTCCGAATTGACCACGCGCGAATAGATCGCAAGGCAGGTGCCCTTTGTCGGAAATCGGTTCTCCATCTTCGAGAAGCCGAGCTCGTGCCGGATGAGGTTCATCAGATCGGCGCTGTCTTCCCGGTCATGGATCGTAAAGGCGGGGTCGATGCCGATCTGTACCGCATAATCGCGCAACAGCCGTGCCCCGATGCCGTGAAAGGTTCCGCTCCAGGCAAGCGCGTCCGCCATGATGCCGGAATTGCCGCCGAGCACCTGGACACAGATACGCTCGACACGACGCGCCATCTCGGCGGCCGCACGCCGGGAAAATGTCATCAGCAGGATCCGGCGAGGATCGGCGCCTTTGACGATCAGGTGCGCAACGCGATGCGCGAGCGTGTTCGTCTTGCCCGAGCCGGCGCCGGCGATGACGAGCAAGGGACCGGCAACGTGGGTGCCGTCAGTGAGCGTGCCGTATTCAACGGCCGCTCGCTGCTGGGGATTGAGCTTTTCAAGATACATTCAGCCGTCCGGTTGCTTCGGCGGAGAATCGCACCGCGGAAATATTCGACGTTCCTTGAATGTTCTCGAACGCTGCGGCTGTCAAGCGTGAGCGCATCAGGGGAAATCGGGCACGATGACGCGCCTCGTCAGTTTCAGCGTGCGATCCGGCTGGAGGATATAGGTTTCCTTAACCCTCTGGCCGCGGGAGTCGTAGAAGGAATTGTAGATGACACTGCCGGGCGGCGATTTGGTCAGTTTCGTGCGCGGTTGCCCGCCATAGGTGATGCTCCCCGGAATGGGCTGAACCTCGGTGGAGCTGTCCGTCGTGCAGCCCGATAGTATGACGAGCGATAGAAACGTCGGAAGCAGAACCTTCATCGCGGTAACCCTTAACTAAACCTATGGTATATATGGCACCTCAGATCAGGGCGCCAAGTAGCGTGGGCTGGGCTCCCCGAGATTCTTTCGAGTATAGATTGGTGCGGCGCAACTAAAACCCCCTCCGGCGTTACCCTGTAACAGACTTTGCCATTTGGAGGCGATGATGGTGCTTCGATTTCAGACGACGGAAGGTCACGGTGGTGCTTGCGGGCAGGGCCACAGCCTCGCGTCAACACGCGCCTCGGTCGAAAGCGCTCTCAGTGCCGCCTATGACGTCGATAGTAGCGAAATCGTCGTCTCGATCCTGGGGCTCTATGTCGTCCTGGAAGGATTCGTCCGGCAGAAAGGCCATGTCGAGCGGGCGGTCGAGATTGCCGAAGACGTGGTCGGGAAGGGTTATGTCCGCAGCCGGATGCTGCGGCGTTAGCCAGCCTACCCACATGTAATACTGTAAGTTCATCAGTTTTGACGCACGCATACGGCATGTTGCTGCGCACCCGGAAATATCCGCCTATCTTCATATAAAATAATACAATTTAGCTCGACCGAAAATACGAAGAATTAACTGTGCGAAAGTAGTAGCGGCGACACTGGAACTAAAAGCGTGTTTCATTAGTTAATGCTTGTAATCAAAACACGGGAGAAGGGCATGCGAAGACTTCTTCGACTGGGAGCGCCGGCTTTTGCGCTGGCATTAGGGACTTTCATCACGCCAGCTTCGGCTTCACTCGAGATTACGAGCGACTATTCCGCCCTGCCGCAGGACGAGATGGCGATGAACGAATATACCGGTTCGGTGTCCTGCACCGCGCCGACGACGCATTATGTGCCATCCTTCATCCGGTCTTTTGACGGCACCATTATCGGCGTCGGTTACCTCGAGGTGCAGAGCGACGGTCGCTGCTGATCGTTTGCTCGTCCGTCTCGGAATCCGATGAAATAGGTAGGAAGATCGCGCTCCCCAAACCGGGGGCCGATCAACTTTTCTGGTTGTGAGTTGTGCACTGCAGCACATTGCGTTAGCTTCCGCGAAGCTGAGCCTCAACCAGAAGGATACCCTATGATCATTGAGAGCAAGCGGATCGGATGCCTCGACGGGCTGCGCGGACTGGCCGCACTCTGGGTCCTCCTAGGTCACAGCCTGCAATTGACAGGTTGGCACCTTCCGATCCTGTCGTCGCCAGATTTGGGCGTCGACCTTTTCGTTATGCTGTCCGGCTTTCTGATGGTCTTTCACTATCGGTTACGCGAGACCGCCAACCCCTGGGAAAAGCCATCCACCTGGTTTGGTTTCTGGCTGAAGCGCTTTTTCCGAATTGCGCCACTCTACTACGTGATGCTGTGCATCGCCCTGTTGCTGGGGCCGCAGCTCTATGAGAGCCGCATGGTCATTGACACCTTCCTATCCCACGGTCCGCAATTGCCGGAGCGCTATCTGGACGGTAGCCTGCGCAACCTTCTCATGCACGCAAGTTTCCTCTTCGGACTGCACCCGGCCTACGCGTTCCGCACACCACTGCCCGATTGGAGTCTTGGTTTGGAGATGCAGTTCTATGCGGTCTTTCCGCTGGCGATGCTGCTCTTGAGGAAAACCAGATGGCTGCCCGGCGCCGCCCTGATTGCGCTTGGCGGTTTCGTTGTCGCCAAGGCCGTGCAGGCCGCACACATCGATTTTCCGATGCCGTCGTTCCTGCCGCTGAAGATGCATGTCTTCCTGTGCGGCATGCTGATCGCCAACGGATTGTTCGTGACGCCGCGGCAAACCGTCATGAATGGCCTGCTTGCCGTCATGCTGGTGATGATTCCGATCGGCGGCGACATGACCTCGACGAAGGTCGCCGTCCGCCTGCTTCTGGTCGTCGGCTTCTTCGCGCTGGTGCATTATCATTTGTTGCCAGGTCTGGTCGGAAAGCTCGGCGATAGCGTCTCATCGCTGATGGGAAATCACTTCTGCCATTGGCTCGGCGAGCTCTCGTTCGGCGTCTATCTGATTCACCTGCTTTTGCTCCAGCCGCTCGCAGCATTCGTCATAACGCATTTCGGGGCTGAGATTTCCGCGCGGGCGCGCTTTGCGATCGTGGTCGCCGCCCTGCTGCCATTGGCCTATGCGCTGGCATATCTCGGCTTCACCCGCATCGAGGGGCCGGGCCAGACGCTTGGGCGCAAGGTTCTGGAAATAATCCGGAGACGGCGCCTGAAGCCGGCCTGACGCATCGGCTTATCGCAATCGAGGCTCGTCTGCTTTCGCTGAGGGTGACGAGCCTCTGACCATCATCATGATGGCTGCACACTTTCTATTGAGGGACGTGCCTTGATGGCAATGAGGTTAATCGCGCTCCCAACAGCAAGCGCTGCCGAGGGTTAAACAAAAATAAACCATTGCCCTGTTCCGGGACAGGTTGTCGACGATCTGCCGGCGATTGGCGGATTAAGGCCTGATCAGTTGACCTTCAGCTTGGCTTCTTCCGCGGCCGCTACGAATTCCGCGCGTGCCTCCTCGACCGTCTTTCGACCATCAAGGGCGGCTCTGCAAGTGCTTCTTGCCTTCAGATAATGCAACCCGCGACTGCTCGGCCACAGGTCTGCCAGGCATTTCAGCGCGTCCATAGGGCCGACGATCGTGCGTGCGCCCGTATTTTCAAACCCCACATGAATAGGATTATTCCACTTCTCGCTGGCCATAGGCGCATTCTCCGTTGCTTACGCCAAAACGTGCAAGTCAGCCTTCGCGTTCCCCCAGAAGGCCCGTACTGAGTGTATTTTAGCGATATTTTCGGAGCCCGCAAACAGGAAAACCGGATGCTGGTTGATCTCGGTATCCACCGGCGCCGTCCCCCAGACCGCAGATCTTTTGAGTGCCGTGGGAGGTTATCTCTTTTTTAGCCGGCAGATCGGCTAAGGCTCGAACGTAGACGTGACCGATGCAAAGCTAGCAGCGTTTGAGGAAACCGTCCGGACGCTGAGGCAGATGATCCAAGACCTCGATGAGTCCGACTATACGCTGTGCCGTCCGACAAAGGATTGGCACTTCGACGCCTGAGACCGGACCAGGGCATTTTCTTTGAGCCGATGAGTTGGCAGTGCTTTCCCGCGAGTCCTATCGGAAATTATAAAGCGATTGCGGGTCATAGACGCAGGCGTAGTCGAGAATGCACTGTTTTCCCGTGGCATCTTGCAGGTTGGTTGTGTCCCGTTTGTCGCCGGGGCCGCATTTGGCCGGCGGATAACGGAAGCTCCGGCCACCGATGCCGACGCGCACGAAAAGCTTTTTCTCCTGGCGAATGATCTGCGTGATCTCAGTGCAGGTATGCTCACGGGCATTGATCTGCGTCACCGCGCCGGCAAAGGATGCGGACGACAGCAAAAGCGCGGCCGCTAGAACCATGTTTTTCATGAACGCCTCCTGGTTGCCGATTGAGCAGCGCACGTAGCACGATTCAACTGAAATCTCAGGGCGTTAGGTGGCTGCGCACTTGCGGGAGAGGCGTTCTTTCGCAGCCGAGAGTCACAGGTTGCCGACGGTCCACGCGCCAATAGAGCGATCATCGTCAAGCGCGACGGTATGAACCGCGGGTGACACGATTTCGCGCCGCCGTTTAAAACGACGCAGGCTTTACTGGCTGGAGTGCCGTTAAGGAAGCTTCCGAGCATCTGGGGATAGGTCTCATCCGCCCGAGTTTATGCCGCTGTGGATCGACGTAAACGGCCACTCTCACTCCTAAAAACGGCTGGACACTTTTCCAAAAAGCATAATGACGGCGTGGCAACAATGAGTGTCCAGTCACACGCTACCCGTCTTGTTTTTGTTGAGTTTCCGTGTGCCGGCTCTGGACACCAATGCACTTAAGCCTACTTGTTCTTCAGTAGCCATACCTTCCCGGCCATTGTTATCCCGTAGACGTCTTTCGAAGCGTTATCGTCGAGATGCCGCCGCTCCAGCAAGCCAGGCGCCTTTAGCTCATCCAGAACTTTGGCTGTTACGGACTTCACTTTCAGAGGCCGTTCCTTCCAGCGGTCCGACTTTGCGTAGGTTACCGTCGCATTCTGGTGCGTCCATTTGTTCGATGGCTGAAGATACAGGTCTCCGTCCCGAGCGAGTTTCAGTGCGGCAATCTGCGATGGCGTAAGCTCGATCATGTAGGAAACCTATTTGTCTTCTGTCTCGTGAGAACGTGACGGGAACATGCCGCACGGATTTTCTGTGCAATTCGTGGTCTGTTCCACACTTTCACGTCGTTTCGCGCGCCTCTCGGTCGCTGACGTCCACGCTCTTCTATCTGATTTTCCTAGAGAAAACTGGTGCTGCCGAGTGGGATTGAACCACCGACCTCACCCTTACCAAGGGTGTGCTCTACCACTGAGCTACGGCAGCAGGAACCAGACGCGCAACCGAACCGGCTGCATTGCGTGAACGGGGGGCCTATTGCCACAGCTTCATGATAAGCGCAAGCCGCAATTTCCATCTTTGTAGAGATTGAGGCCGGCCCACTTTTGGATTGGCGCGAATTCGGCTAAGTCTGGGCGATGACCGAAAACACCGAAAAAGGCCAGAAGAGCCGCAAGGCCGAGATCGAACGCCAGGCAAAACTACGTCGCGAGCGGGCCGCCGAAAAGCTCCGAGAAAATTTGTCCCGCCGCAAACAGCAGACCCGTGCGCGTCGATCGGGGCAGGCGGATGAGACGGATGGCCTGCCTGCCGCAAAAATGGACGAATCATAATGTTCGGTTCACGGCGAATTGAAGCCCCCGCTAATTTCGTCTAAACACCCGCATCTTTTTACAGACAGCCTTTCAGAAAGGCGGGCATCGCCCGTAAGCGCACATGGATCGTATTAGAATTGTCGGCGGTAATGAGCTTAACGGCATCATTCCGATTTCCGGCGCCAAGAATGCCGCCCTGCCGCTGATGATCGCCTCGCTACTTACCAGCGATACACTGACGCTTGAGAACGTGCCGCATCTGGCCGATGTCGAGCTTTTGATGCGCATCCTCGGCAATCACGGCGTCGACGTTGCCGTCAACGGCCGCCGCGAGCGGCAGGAAGACGCTTACTCGCGCACCATCCACTTCACCTGCCGCACCATCGTGGATACCACCGCTCCCTATGAGCTGGTGTCCAAGATGCGCGCCTCCTTCTGGGTCATCGGTCCGCTGCTGGCCCGCGAAGGCCAGTGCCGCGTCTCGCTGCCGGGCGGCTGCGCCATCGGCACGCGTCCGGTCGACCTCTTCCTCGATGGCCTGACCGCGCTTGGCGCGAACCTCGAGATCGACAGCGGCTACATCAATGCGACGGCACCGAAGGGCGGCTTGATCGGCGCCCGCTACACCTTCCCGAAGGTATCCGTCGGTGCGACTCACGTCATGATGATGGCCGCAACGCTTGCCCGCGGCACGACCGTCATTGGCAACGCCGCCCGCGAACCGGAGGTCGTCGACCTCGCCAACTGCCTCATTGCCATGGGCGCCAAGATCTCCGGCGCCGGCACCAGCACGATTACGATCGAGGGCGTCTCGTCGCTTTCCGGCGCGCGCCATCGCGTCCTGCCCGATCGCATCGAGACCGGCACTTATGCCATGGCCGTCGCCATGGCCGGCGGCGATGTCACTCTTGAGCACACGGATATCGCGCTTCTCGACACGGCCCTTGAAACGCTCCGCCGCGCCGGTGCCGAAATCTCGCCGACCAGCAACGGAATGCGCATCCGCCGCAATGGCGTCGGCATCAAGCCGGTGGATATCGTCACCGATCCCTTCCCGGGCTTCCCCACCGACCTGCAGGCGCAATTCATGGCGCTAATGACGCGTTCGACCGGCATCTCGCATGTCACCGAGACGATTTTCGAAAACCGCTTCATGCATGTGCAGGAACTAGCGCGCCTGGGCGCGAAGATCTCGCTGTCTGGCCAGACGGCGAAGATCGAAGGCGTTCCGCGGCTGAAGGGTGCGCCCGTCATGGCGACCGACCTGCGCGCCTCCGTATCGCTCGTCATCGCCGGCCTTGCCGCCGAAGGCGAGACGATGGTGTCCCGTGTCTATCACCTCGATCGCGGCTTTGAGCGCCTGGAAGAAAAGCTGACCCGCTGCGGCGCCATCGTCGAGCGTGTGAGCGAATAACGAAAGCGCGCTTCTCAGCCCTTCGATATGGTTGCGCATTGTCGTGTCGCGCCTTATGTCCGTTGTCTGACGCATCGCCATTCCGGCGATGCATTGGCGATGGGGTATTGCCTGAATGACCGACCTGAAGCTGGTAGCGCTCGATAGCGAAGATCTTGCCGTCGTCTCCGCGCATTTGCAGGATAGCGTCTTCAAGGTCGCCGATCTGGCCTGGTCGCCGCGCGAAGGTCAGTTCTCGGTCGCCGTCAACCGCTTCGTGTGGGAAGAAGCCGGCAAGAAGCGCAGGGGGTTCGAACGCCGCCGCGCAGCTGTCGTCTTCAAGCGTGTACTTGCGGTTCGCTCCACCGGCATCGATCGCGAGAACCGCGACGCGGTGCTGTCGCTGCTTGCTATCCGCTTCGAGCAGAAGGGCGAGGGGCCGGAGGGAACGGTCGAGCTGGCGCTGTCAGGCACGGCAAGTGTTGCGCTCGATGTCGAATGCATCGAGGTTCAGCTTGCGGATATCGGCGGAGCGTGGGAAACCGCATCCAAGCCGCGCCATCCCGGCGCCTGAGAACTGGTTGTTCTGTTATCAAAGAGGAATATCGCATTGGCAATCTGGCTGGATCAGGCATCGGAAGGCTTCGAGCAACGGTTTGCCGCCTTCCTGACGACCAAACGCGAAGTCTCCGAGGATGTGAATACGGCAGTCCGCGCCATCATCGATGACGTCAGGGCACGCGGCGACGTGGCGCTTGCCGAATACTCGAAGAAATTCGACGGGATCGATTTTGCCGTAACGCCGATGCGCGTGACGGAAGCCGAGATCGACGCAGCGGTCGAAGCGGTGCCGGCCGAGGTGCTTGGCGCGCTGAAGGTCGCGGCCGTGCGGATCGAATCGCATCATCGCCGCCAGTTGCCGAAGGACGATATCTATGAGGACGACATGGGCGTCGGTCTCGGGTCTCGCTGGACGGCGATCGAGGCGGTCGGCCTTTATGTGCCGGGCGGTACTGCGAGCTATCCGAGCTCGGTGCTGATGAACGCGGTACCGGCCAAGGTTGCCGGCGTCGACCGCATCGTCATTGTCGTTCCGGCAACCGGTGGCGTGGTCAATCGGGCCGTGCTCGCCGCCGCCAAACTCGCGGGCGTCACCGAAATCTATCGGCTCGGCGGTGCGCAGGCCGTTGCAGCCCTTGCCTACGGCACCGAAACGATCGCGCCGGTCGCCAAGATCACCGGCCCGGGCAATGCCTATGTGGCTGCCGCCAAGCGCCAGGTCTTCGGCACCGTCGGCATCGACATGATCGCCGGTCCCTCGGAAGTGCTTGTCATCGCCGACAAGGATAACAATCCGGACTGGGTGGCGGCCGATCTTCTGGCGCAGGCCGAGCACGATGCGAGCGCGCAGGCGATCCTCGCGACTGACGATGCGGAGTTCGCCCGGTCCGTGGAAGCAGCCGTCGAGCGGCAGTTGAAACTGCTCAATCGGGCCGAAACCGCTGCCGCAAGCTGGCGCGACTTTGGAGCGATCATTCTCGTGAAGTCGCTCAAGGACGCCATTCCGCTGGCAAACCGGATTGCGCCCGAACACCTGGAGCTTGCCGTTGCCGATCCGGACGCGCTGCTGCCCCGCATCCGCAATGCCGGCGCGATCTTCATCGGCGCCCATACGCCTGAAGTGATCGGTGACTATGTCGGCGGCTCGAACCACGTTCTGCCGACGGCCCGCTCGGCCCGGTTCTCCTCCGGTCTCTCGGTGCTCGATTTCGTCAAGCGCACCTCGATCCTGCGCCTCGGTCCCGAGCAGCTTCGCACGCTCGGTCCCGCCGCCATAGCGCTGGCCGTTTCCGAAGGACTGGACGCACACGCACGGTCGGTCGCGATCCGCCTGAACCTGGAAGGGTGACAGATGGCAGCGGGCGACTTTCGGCTTTGCGACGTCGTCCTTGACGACAGCATCGGCAGAGCGACGCCCGACGTCGAGCACGAGCGCGCGGTCGCCATCTTCGATCTTGTCGAGGAAAACAGCTTTACGCCCGTGGGTCATTCCGGTGGGCCGTACCGGCTGAATATCTCGCTGGTCGACTCCAAGCTGGTTTTCGCGATCACGACGGAGGACGGAGGCGCCGTCGCCACCCACATCCTGTCCTTGACCCCGTTTCGTCGCATCGTGAAGGATTATTTCCTGATCTGTGAAAGCTACTACGAGGCGATCCGCTCAGCCTCGCCGAGCCGCATCGAGGCGATCGACATGGGACGGCGCGGCATTCACAATGAGGGCTCGCAGACGCTGAGGGACCGCCTGAACGGCAAGATCGAGATCGATTTCGATACCGCACGCCGGCTGTTCACGCTGGTTTGCGTGCTTTACTGGCGCGGTTGACGTCGATGGAAGCGCAGGTCGACGCAGGCGAAGGAAAAAGGCCGGGAGCCATCCTGTTCATGTGCGGCATGAACTGCATTCGCTCCCCGATGGCCGAGGTGATCGCCCGCAGCATGCTGCCTGCGAACGTCTATATCAGGTCCGCGGGCGTCCGTTCGGGGGAGCGGGACCCCTTCGTCGATGTTGCGCTTGAGGAGATCGGCCTTTCGCTTGGCCGGCATCATCCGCATACGCTGGAAGAACTGGAAGATGATTACTTCGACCTGATCATCTCGCTCTCGCCGCAGGCGCACCATGCAGCGCTCGAACTGACCCGGTCGAAAGCCATCGAAGTCGTCTATTGGCCAACCATCGATCCGACAGTTGTTCAGGGCACGCGAGAGCAGATTCTGGACAGCTACCGGCAAGTCCGCGATCATCTGACCGAACTGATCGAGAGCCGGCTGGTTAGAAGAAACACCATCGCCGCGCATTCGGCGTGAAACAAATGACGGAAACGCGATCAATTAGGTTCACAAACCCTCGTTGATTGTGTAGTTTCCGCCCAAAATTTTGGGGCGGCTGCCGCCGTCATCTCAACCCACAGGAAGAAAACCACTATATGCCTAAAGAAGAAGTCCTCGAATTTCCGGGTATTGTGACCGAGCTTCTGCCGAACGCAACGTTCCGCGTAAAGCTCGAAAACGAACACGAGATCATCGCTCACACTGCTGGCCGCATGCGCAAGAACCGCATCCGCGTTCTGGCCGGCGACAAGGTTCTCGTTGAAATGACGCCCTACGACCTGACCAAGGGCCGCATCACCTACCGCTTCAAGTAGGCCTGCATATAAGGCTTGAAAGGCCGCTTTCTCCGTCTTCCGGTGGTCGAGGTTCCATGGCGCTGAAATACAAGCTCATTCTGGCTTCCGGCTCGCCCCGCCGCGTTGATCTGCTCAATCAGGCAGGGATCGAGCCTTCGCGTCTCATGCCGATGGATATCGACGAGACGCCGAAGAAGTCTGAGCACCCGCGCTCGCTCGCCCGGCGCCTGTCGACGGAAAAGGCCGAGGCAGCACTTGCCGCCATCAAGGGCGACATGACGTGGAAGGGCAGTTACATCCTGTCCGCCGATACCGTCGTAGCTGTCGGACGCCGTATTCTTGGCAAGGCCGAGTTCGCGGATGAGGCGTCAGCCTCGTTGTATCTCTTGTCCGGGCGCAGCCACTGGGTCTATACCGGCGTCTGCCTGGTGACGCCCGACCGCAAGATCCGCCAGAAGATTGTCGAGACGAAGGTTCGCTTCAAGCGTCTTTCCGGTTTCGAGATCGAGAACTACCTTGCGTCAGGGCAGTGGCGCGGCAAGGCCGGGGCCTACGGTATCCAGGGCCTGGCCGGAACATTTGTGCAGAAGATGGTTGGCTCCTACACCAACGTCGTCGGCCTGCCGCTTTATGAAACCATCCTTTTGCTGACCGGCGAAGGCTTTGACGTGCATAGCCGGTGGCCCGAGGGCTGATCCTCGAAGGAACCGCTGATGTCTGACGAAAGCAAGGCCGCCAAGGTCGAACCGCTGCGCAAGACGCGGCCCTGCCCGGAATGCGGCAAGCCGTCCAACCGCGAACACTACCCGTTTTGCTCGAACCGCTGCCGCGAGCTCGATCTTTCGCGCTGGCTCTCCGGCTCATACGCCATCCCCGTTGCCGACGACGAAGCGAAGGCGGATTACGAGGACGAGCAATAGGCCGGTTTTTCCACGGGCGAAGCCATTAAATTCGTTGATGAATTTGGAAAATTCCAAGGCTTCTCAAAAAACTGTCATTTGGCGCTTGCCATGTCCGGACAAGATGCTATAACCCCGCTCGCTTCCGGGGCGAACCAAGGCCCCTCGGTTCTTTCCCAGGAAAGAATGTCTGCGAAGCGGGTTAGCCCAGATAGCTCAGTTGGTAGAGCAGCGGATTGAAAATCCGCGTGTCGCTGGTTCGATTCCGGCTCTGGGCACCATTTCACCACCCATTTAGTCGTGTTTATCTAGCCAAGTTTCCAGAAGCCTGGCTTGGCTGGATGCCACTATCTCTTAATGACCGCTTTCGGCCCCAAGCGGACTATCCGTTCAATTTGCATTGCTGGCAGGTTTGCGCGATTCCGGGAGCCGCTCCACCGACAACGCACCCCCTGGTCAATCCCAACCGCTTGAGGCTGCATCGTGTAGTTGCAACACGGACGGAGGTAAATTAGTATCCTCTGACATTGAGGCGAGGGGTGAAGCCGGCCATTCGCTGGTGCCAGGTTATCTCAGGGCGATTTCGGTTGGGGGACCGAGCCATGGGGATGGAATTCGACGTTGCTAGCATAGAACGCGCGTTCGTCGAGGCGGCACTCGATCCAACGAAATGGAACGAGGCGATGAACGCCGTCACGATCGCCACTGGATGCACCGGTGCGGTTCTTTTTGATACCGGCAATCATCTGCCAGGACTGCCACACAGCGAAAGCATGGTTCGGTCGCTCGAGGCCTATGTCGAGGGTGGCTGGATTGATCGCGACGTCCGCTACGGGGTGCTTTCGACGCTGGTGCAGAGGGGTGTTGCGACGGATTTCGACATATTCACCCCCGATAGCATCTCGAGGCATCCCTACTACCAGGAATTCCTCGCACCGAACGGGCTGCAATGGTTCGCTGGGGTCAAGGTCGCGTCGAGCGACAGCCTCTGGTGTCTGGCCCTGCAACGCTCCCCAAGTCTCGGTCCGTTTACTCCGGCACAGCTGCACTCCCTGGTGAGCCTCTCAGGGCGTCTCGGCACGGCCTGCGCCATAACAAGGACGCTCGGCCTCGGGCGCATCGATGCTGCACTCGAGGCCTTCGACATGAGCATGACGGCGGCGATCATCTTTGATGGATGCGGCAATGTTCTAAGGTTGAATGCGGCAGCCGAGCGCATTGTCAACGAGCCTGCCAGGGATGAAACCTGTCCTACAATCACCGTGCGGGCAAAGCGCTTATACTCATACGACACCTCGGCTTCGAGGTTGTTCGAGATGGCCCTCGCACAGGTGATACTCCGAAAGGACACGACGTTCGCCGATCCGATCCGGTTGCCGCGACAGGATCGCGTTCCGATCCTCGCCTATGTGACTTCCCTAGCTTCGATCGCATTCAACCCGCTGGCTCCCGGGCAGGCCGTCGCAATCCTGATCGATCCGGATGAGCGGCGCTCGCCCACGCAAGCGTGCCTTCAGAAATGCTTCTCATTGACCCCAAGCGAATCCAAGCTGGCGCAGAAGCTGGCGATGGGACTTTCCCTCGACGACGTTTCCAGGGAATGTTGCATCTCCCACGAGACGGCCAGAAACCATCTCAAGGCCATCTTCGGCAAGACGAACACGCATAGGCAGTCGGAACTTGTCGCCGTCCTTTCGCAGTTCGGCCAGACGCGACCCGCGAATTGACGCGCGCTAGATTTTTGCGTGGCCGGAAACCCAATATTCTTTCCTCAAGGTCTCCGAAAATATCGAAAGAGCTACGTCAAAACCTTTAGCACGGGCGGCAAATCCGACGCGAAAGTGGTCCGGGCATCTAAAGCAGTCGCCTGGCACGACCAGGACGCCGGCATCGGCGAGCGCCATGCAGATCGGGCGGGCGTTTCTGCCGTCCATAACCCAGGGGAACGCGATTGTCCCGGCTTGAGGCTTAACCCACGACAGGATGCCTGGCTGGCTCTCCATGAAGCTCGCAAGCTTCGTAAAATTTGCGGACGCCACTGAGCGCAACCGCGCAAGAATAGCGTTGCGATTGGCAAGGGCGTGGGTTCCGATCCTCTCCAGGAGCGGCGCGCTGCCCATCGTGAAGTAGCTTCGTGCTTCGACGATGCGCTTCCGTCTCCGCCCATCGGGGTCGACAATCCATCCCAAACGCAGTCCAGGAAGGCTAAATGTCTTCGACATGTCACCGATGACAATCACATTTTCGATGCCTGTTGCCGACCGTTCGGCCGTCCCGAAATAGACAGGGTGATAGGCCTCATCCACAACCAGCGGAATCCCGCGGTCCCGGAGGCCGGCTGCGAGTTCGGAAATCTTGCCGCGTGACAGGATCGTTCCCGCCAGATTGTGTGGCGTATTGACCAACGTCAAAACGGTCTTGTGGTCCGAAGCCGCAAGGATTTGATCGGCGTCCTGCCGATAGCCGTTGTCCCGCGACAACTCGTATCGACGGGTTTGCAAACCCCATGCCTGCGCCATAACTTCGAAGGGAGTAAATGCGGGGTTCGGAATAAGGACATTGTGATCCGGCTGGGCCGATATACAAAGCAGGATCGCGATTGCCTCCGATGCACCGGACGTCACAACGACCCATTCCGGATCGACGTCGTAAAGCGCAGCGATCACCCCTCGGAGATCAGGGTCGCCGTCGGGAGGCGCGTCGCCCAGAACGACTTCCGAGACATTCACCGCCTCGTTTCCCAAAGCTAGCAGTTCCCTCAATGTCCAGGTCGGTCCCGCGCTCGAAGCCAGGTCGTAGAGTATAGGGGATCGCGAGGATCCGTATTTCGCCAACCATTGATCAAGCAGGTACGGTGCAAGCTGCATTTGCGACACGTCCTTCTGGTTCGAAATGACCCATCGTTGATAGGTTGAACCGTCATGGCATGAATGCCGGAAGTTGGGTGACGCCAAGCAGTATGCATCCGCGACTTCCGGGAATTTCCTGATTTTCCATATCAGTTGGGAAGGGTCTGCCCATGGCGGCATGCGTCAGGAATGATGGTCGTTGTTCTGTCAGTCGTTGCGATGGCGACCCACTTCCTCCCACCGACAGACGACAAAACGCCTCACCATTCGTCCACCGGCTGCGGCAGACCCCGTCCCCCCTCTAACGGACCGGATTTTAGTGTTGAGACAATACAACCGCATGACCCGTTTGGGTCATGCGGTTAAGGAAAATCGCGGTGTGGATGCGGTACCTCCGGCTGCCACGAAGATCATTGGCTTCTCCACAGCCGTGACGCACCAGTCGTAAGGCCACCCGCAGGGAAACCTCTTTGGCACAGCGTGCAGCTAGGCTGGCCCACGAAGGCGAACGCAGGACGCTTGAGCGCCTCGTTCGCCCTCAATTGGCCCAGCCCCGGTCAGTAACCGCACGACAACGCGTTTGTCGGTCTGAAGCCATGTGCACAGGCGGGATTCACGGAATACCGCGGTTGATACTGAAAATCTCCGCGATTTGAACTTTGCGGAGTTGTTGTGCAGGCCGAAGCAAACGCGGCGAACCCTATCAGTATAAGCATCCGAAGTCTGCGCATCGGTTTCTCCCTGCAGCGGTTGAACTCGTGTAGAGAAACAATCTACCACCCCATCTGGCGCATGCGAACGAACACTTGACGGCGAAATTGTCTTTGTGTGGTGCCGGTGGAGCGGTACCTTGCACGGCGTGAATACGCCCCTTGACGCTGTCGCAAAATGAGAACAAAATAGGAACATTCCTATGGAGGTTCTCATGACCCATACTGAACAGGTTATCGCGAATGCCCTTGCTGCCGTCGCCGCAAGCCGGGCGGAGCGGGAGCGCGATGCCGAGCGCCGCAAACGCGTTTTCGGCCAGATCGATATCGGCCGCCCTCTGCCAGTAATCAAAGGCCAGCAACTCAGCCTTGACCTTCACTGATGACGACGTGATTGAGACGATCGCCACCGTGCTGAAGGACGTCCGCGAAATTCGACGACAGGGGTGCCTCCCGTGACTGCGGCCCAATCGGCGCCGTCGCCCATATTGACGGGACTCGTGATCTGCCTGCCCTCTGTGTAGAGTGTGTCGCGGCCAGGACCCATGTCGATATTGCCGTTGACTGCTCCTGGATCGCTGAAACCGAGATTGACATCTCACTCGTCGCCCAGGCCCGTCGTCGCTGACCCGGCCTGATAGAGAACGCTCACCGCCGATGGCTTGCTGGCCGCCAACTGAGGCAGGTCATCAGCCTCCGCCTTTACCGTCGCCCGGCTCACGTGCTGAGGCGTGGTGGTAGGCACGGCCCAAAGTAGATCCTTTCTCAGTCAGCCGATGCTGCTGTGAAAACCGCCAACTGGGCGTCGAAGGCACGCTTGAAGGCCGGCCGAGCTTTGCCGCGGGCGACATAGGCGGAAAGGATCGGGTATGCGTCCAGCATGCCCAATCCTTCCAATCTGCGCAGTACCGTCACCATGAGGATGTCGGCGGCACTGAAGTTCCCGTCGAGCCAGTCGGCATCGCCAAGCCGATCGGAAAGTTCGCTCAGTCGCTTGCGAATGCGTTTGTCAATCATGGGCAGGCGTTGCTCGTACCAGGGCTGGTCGCCCTCCAGGAATCTGGCAACTTCTCTATCGACGATCGGCGGCTCTATCGTGTTCAGCGCGGCAAACATCCATTCGATCGCGCGTGCCCGACCATTTGTATCGTCAGGCAGGAGGCCCGCATGGCGCTCCGCGATATGCAGCACGATCGCCCCCGATTCGAACAAGGCGAGATCGCCCTCCTCATAGGTCGGAATCTGCCCGAAAGGTTGGACCGCGAGATGCGCGGGTTCCTTCATCGCTTTGAACGAAAGAAGACGAACGTCGTAAGGCTGGTTCACTTCTTCGAGCGCCCAGCGAACGCGCATGTCGCGCGCCAAACCCCTGCCACGATCGGGCGACCGTTCAAAGGCGGTAATGGTGATGGCCATTGTTGTTCTCCATAGCGTGTCTGTCTTGAAGACGACCGGCTAAACGAGATTCCGACACCCAATGTTCAAGATAGTCCTCGCGGTTGGTTCAAATAGGGGAAGGATTCTTGCTGGCGCGAGGGGGCAGCTTTCGACTTATGCTAGCCGTTTCTTCCGCACAGGCCGCAAACGCCCACATCGCGAAGGGCGCCTTGCCTGCTTCGACTAAGCCATCCTTCGCAGCACATCGAGCAGCGTCTGGGCGTCATCATTGGCGCCGATCCGCCGGAGGCCGTCGTCCGCAAGCGTAGCGATCGCCTCGAGCGCTTCGTGCTCGCTCCAGCCCGCATCGACCGATGCCGCGACGAGATCGCGGAAGGCGAACTGCAGCGCGTCCTGGCAGCGGATGTCCCGGTCGGGGTCATCAGTGGCGACGAAGGGTTTGTAAATGTCTCTCATCTCGCTCTCCACGAATGTGCCGACGAGGCAGAATAGTCGAAATGGGTTTAAGGAAATGCTTAAGATTTTGCCAATCTACAGGGGTGAAATGCCGATGCGATGGGCGGGGAGTGTTGCGGCGCGTAGCGGTCGCCCGCAACGGTAACAAAATGGTCCTCAGAAGGTTAAATCTCGGACGGCCGCCGTTCTCAATTCTATTGCGGAATGATAATACTGTCAGCGCAAACGGAGGGGGATACTCTATGCCACGCATATCGCAGCTATACTTCAGGACGGCAGTCATATTTCTGATTATCGGCATCCTCATGGGGTTGAACATGGCGATCTCGCAGGATCACAGCGTGATCGGCGCCCATGCGCACTGTAATCTCTTGGGTTGGGTGACGATGGCGATCTTTGGCGGCTACCACGCCCTCAATCCTCAGAAGGCCGAGAAGCGTCTCGCGATGATCCAGTATTACGTCTACACGGCAGGCATCGCGCTCATGGTGCCGGCGCTCTATCTCATGCTTCAGGGCAATACGGCCATGGAGCCGATCGTCGCTCTCGCGTCGGTCATCACCTTCGTCGGCGTGTTGCTGTTCGCTTTCATCATCTTCTCCAGCGAAAAGGTGGTACTCACACCGCCGGCGCCGTCATATCGCTGATCTGTCCAATGCAGCGTCTGGCAGGGTAGCCGCCCTGCCTGGCACTCCGCCCAGCGCATCTCGTCGCCGGACATCGATGTCGCTTTAATTGCGAGCCCGTTGCCTAGAGTTTCAATGGACGATCTGAATGCGGATCTGTTCCTTCGCCGCGTATTCGTGGCAATCGCCGGCAGCATCGCCGACGAAGATCACATCGCCATCGGAATCGAACAGGCCCCAGCAGGCTTCGTCGTCGAGGTAGACTTTTCTGACATAGCCGAAGGGTTCGGCATCGAGGACGACGCTGGGTGCATCAGGAACAGCCGCAAGTGTTCGCATGGATAACTCCATTGAGTCGTTTCTGTTTTAGTGCAAGCTTATATTGCACTTTGAAGCTGACCTGGGGCTATCCTTAGAAATCGGGATGGGAAACTGAGGTTGACGAGCGGACGGATTGGAGTCGACCGAATCACCCGAGTGGTCTGTTTCCGCCCCTTCGCCGGAGCTGAAGCGCATTGCCGCGGGCAATCAAAATCCTTATCTAGCACAGGCTGTCATCACCAAAGGATTTTCTCATGGCCGCCGATCTCAAGGCTCGTCCCCGTCCCGTTGGAGCAACCGCCGTTCTTGGTCGCACCGGCTTTCCACATGTCACCTCGGCCACCAAGGGTGAGCTCGATATCGTCACCGGCACCTCGCAACCTGGCTTCAATCCGCTCGACCTCCTCTATGCGTCGCTGTCAGCCTGCCTGGTCCTGAGCGCGCGCATTGCCGCAAGCCAGATGGGCATGCTCGACCGGATCACGGAGATCACGGCCGACGTTACTGGCGAGAAGGCAAGCGAAGGCCCGTCGCGTGTCCAGACATTCAACATCGCCTTCTCGATCAAGGGCGACCTCGATGAAGAGACGCGCCTGAAGATCGCCCATGCGGCGGAAGAAATCTGCACGGTCAGCAACACAATTCGCGGGGCGCCTGAATTCTCGACCGTCATTTCCGGCTGATAGGCTCGGTGCTGCAAATTCGCATCGGCGGGCAATAAGATTGCGCTTTTGCCTGCCCCTGTCGCTCCTCGGCTATCACGACACCATCGCTTCTGATAGGTCCGTTGCTCGCCGCCGGTCGTCAGGCGGTCAGAACGCATCGAGAGCTAATGTCGCAGGCCGCTTCCACCGTCGCAGAAACCCCCGCATCCAACCGTTTTCCCCTCGCCGCCCTGATCCTCGGCGGCGCGGCGATCGGCGGCTCGCCGATCTTCGTGCGGCTGTCGGAAGTCGGGCCGATGGCGACGGCCTTCTGGCGCGTCGCCCTGGCGCTGATCCCGATCTTCATATTCTCGCTTGCGAAGGGCAAGGATGCCGGCTCGAAGCCTGAAAAGCTATCCGACTATGCCCTGCTGGTCGTGCCGGGTGTCCTGCTCGCCATGGATCTCGCGGCCTGGCACCTCTCCATCACCATGACGTCGGTGGCCAATGCGACGCTGCTTGCCAATCTGGCTCCCGTCTTTGTCACGGTGATCGGGCTTCTGTTTTTCGGCGCAGTCGTTACCCGTGTCTTCGTTCTCGGGCTGGTATTGGCGCTTTCTGGCGTGGTTGTCCTGAAGGGCGGTCCTGCGGCGCTTGGCAATGGCGACCTCAGCGGCGATGGCGTCGCGGTCATCGCAGCCGTGTTCTATGCCGGCTACATCCTGGCAATCGGCAAGCTGCGCAGCCGGTTCGATACGGTCCGCATCATGCTCTGGAGCACGGCGTCGGCTGCTGTCTGCATCTTCCCGATCGGCTTCTTCTACGAAGGCCACATGCTACCGCCGACGGCCTATGGCTGGGCGATCGTCTTCGGTCTTGCCTTCGTCAGCCACGCGGGCGGGCAGGTGGCGATTGCCTATGCGCTCGCCTATCTGCCGGCCGCCTTCTCCTCACTGACGCTGCTGCTGCAGCCGGTCGTGGCGGCAATCCTCGCCTGGGTTCTGCTCAGCGAACCGATCGGCCCGATGCAGGCGATCGGCGGGGCAGTGGTGCTCGCCGGGATTCTGGTTGCCCGGCGAGGCTGATCTCAAATCAGGCGGCGGCCGCACGGGCGACGCGACGCGCATCGAGGATGGCGAGCGCCTCGTCGACCGTTGAGGCAAGCTCCGCCTTGTCGCTGTTGCAGGTGCCCCAGGCCTCGATGAAGCTGCTCGTCTTGCCGTAGCTGTTGTCGAGAACGCAGTGATCGGCGCCCAAGAGCACGCACATGATATGCCCGTGCATGCGATCGGTGATGACCTGGCGCGCCGAGCTCAGCAGGGCGACGCCACGGTCGAAACGCTGCTGCGCCCGTTCGCGATAGGCAAGCTCCGTCATCCGCGCGCGGCCGCCGATACGGCCGGTCAGAAGGCCCTTCAGGATCGCGGCGTGCTTCGTCTGGCGCTGGAAATCGGCAGGCTCGTCGGGCCAGTCCGATTTCACGGTACCCGGACGCAAGGTTGCTGCCGTCAGGTCCTGTGCGGTGCCGACTTCCTGGTCCTCACGCAGATTGAGCAGCAGCTCGTGCTGCGGCGTCGGTCGAGTGACCGGACCGATGCAGAAGGCCATGTCCGGGCAAAGCCGCGTTTCGCACTGGAACCAGCGCTGGGCAAATTCCAGGCTTCGCTGGTCGCGAACGAGAAGCGTGAACTGACCGTGGCGCTCGATCGCACGCGCGGTGCTGTCGACATTTGCCTGCTCCTTGAAATGGATCGTCTGCGGCATCTGGACGATCGGGCGGCCCTTGTGCTTGTCGAGCAGGCCTTCGCGGAACTGGCGGTAGCCGGCCCAGATGTCACCGAAATTGCCGCCGCCGTGCAGGAAAATGCGACCGCTGCTGATCGCGCCGAGCATCCGGTCTTCATCATAGGTCGGGATCTCGGTCACGTAGGTCGGGCGCGTACGTTTCTTGTCGAAATAGGCAAGCTCGCCGAGCCAGATGGCGCTGTCGCCAATATTGTAGTGGTTCGGGAAGTCGAGAAGCGCAAAACGCTCGGACGGATCAAAGAGGTCGGAAAGGCAATTGGCGATCACGCCCTGCAGGCGGTTGATGATCGTAATATTGGATTCCATGAAATGCTCCTTGTTTACGGACACTCGGGTCCATGCAAGCGGCTAGGCTTCGGCCTGTTTGCGGAATGGGTTGAGGGACATGGCAAGCGCGATGTAAGGGCGGATGACCGAGCGGCCGAAGATCGGCAGGAACGCCAGGTAAATCAGTCCGCCCAGGCCGATGCTAAGGCCAAGCGCGAGCCAGCGGTTTTGAATGTGCTCTACGATGACCGGATGCGCGAACCACACGCAGACGGCCATCAGTGTCGCGCCGCAGAAGGGCAGGGCGACGGCCTTCAGCGTGCTTTTGGCGTCGATATGCGCGTATCGCTGAAGCACATATTGCTGATAGGGCATCGTCAGCCAGGCACGCAGCGTATAGCCCGCAGCAACGGCGACAACGCCGTAGGGGACGAGCAGCCAGGTGAGGATCAGCGTCGTCACGAGCTGCAGGGCGGCGACGGACAGGATCGATTCCGCCCGGTTGACGGCCGAGAGCGCCGACGAGGCAAAGAAGTTCGTGACGAAGGGAACCGCCATCAGCACGAGGACGGTGGCGATATCGCCGGCATTGCCCCACTTGTTGCCGAAGAGCAGCGCGATCATGTCGTTCGACAGGGCGCCGAAGCCGAGCAGCAGCGGGATGGTTCCGAGCGCGGCTGCACCGACGATCTTGTTGTAGGCGTTGCGGAAGGCCGTGTGGTCGTTCTGCAGGCGCGACAGCGTGACGAGCGATACGCTGCCGATCGGGGCCAGCACCGCTTGGCCGATCAGCTCGATCAGCCGCCAGGCAATGCGATAGCGGCCGACTTCGACCGGGCCGAACCAGCGCGAAATGAAGATATCCTGCACGCGGGCGAGCAGCATCCACATCAGCTGGGTCACGACAAGGCTGATGCTGAAGAGGAAAACGGACCGGAACATCGGCACATTGAAGCGAAACTTCGGCATCCAGGGATAGTAGAACCAGCCGAGGAGCACGGTCACGGCGGCGTTGACCGCGGTCTGCGCAACGAGCGCCCAGACGCCCCAGCCGACAAAGGCGCAGACGACTGCGGTAATGCCTGAGAGCAGGCTGGCGGCGATTGCCTGCCCGGCGAGGCTCTTGTGGCCGAATTCACGGGCAAGGCGCGCATTGTGGATGACGGCCAGCGACGAAATCGGAAGCAGTGGTGCCAGCCAGCGCAGAATGCCTGAAACCGATGGATCGCGCACCAGATCGCCGTAGTAGGGCGCGAAGAAGAACACCAGCGAGGCAACGATGGCGCTGAAGGCGATCGTCGCCCAGAAGGCGGTATCGGCAAGCTCCTCGTCGAGATCAAGCTGGCGCGTGACCGCATCGCCGAGGCCTGCATAGGCAAGCACGCGGCCGATTTCCACGAAGAGGCTCGCAAGCGCGAAGGTACCGAAATCGCCGGGCCCGAGAATGCGTGCGAGGATGACGAAGATCACGAAGGTCGCGATTGTGCTCCAGGCCACGCGAATGACCGACCAGAGGACGGAAAGTGCGGTTTTCTTCTTAAGCTCGGCGTGCGCAATTGCCGTATCGGCCATGCATTATCCAATCGAATTTGGCTCGCGAAGAGTCGCGCGGTGATTCTGTTGGCGGCGAAGCGAAACCTCAGGCGGGCTGCTTTGCCTTCGGCGCTCGCCAGTAAGCGAGCATGCCGGTCAGGTTGTCACGAAGCTGGCTGCGGTAGGTCAGGCCAAGTTCCTCGTTGAGTTTTCGGCGCCCGATGGCCTCCATGAGCGCCTGGCGGATTTCCCAGCGCAGCATGCCGCGCATGTTCGAGCGGCGATCGAAGAGATATTTGGCGTACAGCGCTCCGTTGCCGAAGGCGTAGCCGGTCTGGAGACGTTTGATATCCGCGAGTTCACGCCGTCCATGGAAGTGTTTGACGGCAAAATCCGGCAGATATTCGACACGCACGCCGGCATTGAAGGCGCGGTGCACGTAGTCGGTGTCCTCACCGGAGCGGAAAGGGGAGCCCGCCCCGAAGCGAGTATCGAAAAAGCCGATCTTCTCGACCAGCCCATGGGGAAACGCCATGTTCGCGCCATGAATGAAGCCGCCGGCATGCAGCTCGCTGCTCAATACCGCAGGTTCCATCTCGGGCTTGATCGTGACCGGCAGGTCGCGTGTGTCGCCGAGCTCGATCCGCCCGCCGCGCATGACCATCTCGGTATCCGAGCTGAAAAGCGCTGCGAGCGTGCTGAAATAGTCGGGGAAAATCTCACAGTCGTCGTCGGTAAAGGCGAGGACACGGCCTCTCGCGGCGTTGAGGCCCGTGTTGCGGGCGATGGCGAGGCCGGGTTTCGCTTCATAGATCAAGTTGGTCTTGATCGGCGCGGTCGACGCCCATTGGCGGACGACGTCCGACGTCTCGTCCGTGGAGCCATTGTCCACGAAGACCAGTTCAAGTCTCAGATAGTCTGCCTGGCGGGCGGCAATAGAAACGGCATCCAGGCAGTTCGTTAGTCCATAGGCCCGATTTCTCGACGAGATGATCAGGCTGATGTCCACGGGCCGAGGAGGCATGCAAATTCCCCTTCTGCGATCGATGTCGAGGCGAGGATAGGGCTGGGACCCCGCTTCGGCAAGGAGCATTTTGCGCTGCAGCAAAATAGAACAGTTGGAGCAGTTCGCAGACGAATGTGGTAATTTCTTGCCTTCTGTATCGCTTAAGACAATCTAAATATAGATTTAAAAGATAAATGCTGAATTCTGGGGACAATGTAAGTGGAAATAATTCGTAGAAATTCATAATTCTAGTTTCAAAAATATATAGTATGATCAAATTGAGAAAAGATATGTAAAGATGTCGACGTATATTGTATAAAAAAATACAGCAGCGTCGAAATATATTTACACCGTATAAGTGTTGCAAACAGTCATGGCATTGCTTTCAATTTCTGGAAAAGAGACGGGCACGTCTTCATGAATAACAAATAACCGAGGGCCTTTGCGCAGTGGCGTTCATTGTTGACGTTTAGCACGAAGCAGAAAGGTACAACCGTCGGGAACAGCAGACCTTTGTTCGCTATCGTCAAGCGCGAGTTTGTGAAGGCTTGTTTGTCTTTGCTTTGAAACGTTGCTTCCGAACGCCGCAAAAGGACGGAATTGCAGGCGTGTCCGCGCGCGTCGGTGCATGAATGCAGGGGAACGCAGGGCCGGTGCCGCCCCTGCGAAAAAGCCCTTCCGAGCTAGTTGATCTGCTGTGCCAGCCATTTCTGGATGATCGAAACATCAGCGTCGCCGAGATCGTGTCCGCCGGCGATGACATCAGAGTCGACGGTCGCTCCCGATTGTTTCAGCCGGGTTTCGAGGTCGCTGGCATATTTGCCGTAAGCATCCGTCTTGCCGCTGATGACCAAGAGATCCGTGCCTTTGAGATCGGCGTGCGGATAATCCTTCAGGACCGGCATGGAGCGCAACAGCACAGCTTTGTGCACCAAATTCGGATGCAGATAGAGGAGCGAGTTGAGCAGGTTCGCGCCGTTGGAATAGCCGACATAGACGATCTTCTTCGGATCCAGGCCGTAGGACGATACGGCTCCCTCGATGAAGGCGGCAAAGGCCTCGGCTTCGTTCTTGATATCGTCCTGGTCGAAGGAGAACGGCGTGATGCGCTTGTACCAGCGCGGAATGCCTTCCTCCGTCGCCCGTCCGCGCACGCCAAGCAGCGTGGCACGCGGGGCAGCCTCGTGCAGCAGGGGCATCAACGTCGTTTCGTTGCCGCCTGAGCCGTGCAACAGCACGAAGACGCTGCCGTCAGGATCCGGCGGCGTATAAAAGCGGTGCACGAAGGGCAGGTCGCGGTAGTTGATGCGGGGCTCGCCGGGCATCGAAAATTGCGGCAGTACGACCTTCAGATCCTTGAGATCGGTGATTGGGTCCTTGGGAACGAAAAGCTTGGTGCCGAGCGTGGCCCGCGGCTCGTCCACCATCATGCCGGGCTTGTCTGTCGCCAATTCGATCAGTGTGCCGCCTGGCTCGCGGGCATAGAGCGATTCGAAATACTTGCGATCGTGCAGGTTCGTCGCCGACGCGCCGCTTTCCTTCAGGGCATCGTGCACCTTGTGAAGTTGCTTCTCGTCTACGGCGCGGAAGGCGACGTGATCGGCCGTCCCGGTACCGGGCGCGCCGGACCAGAATCCCTGGGCATTCCTGATGTCGACAATATCGCCCGATTCCGAGACAAGCCGGTCGATATTGCCGCGCGTTTCCTGGAAGCGGTAGCCGAAATGACGCTCCGCGAAGTCACGGCTTTCGGCCGGTTTCTCGGTGAGCATGGTGACGCCGCGTACCCGCTGAATGGCGTGTTCGACCGGAACGCCCGCGCCGTCCCAGGTAGCGGGCGACTTCAGATCACGGGCGCCGGCGAGCTTGACGATGATATTGTCGGGGTCCTTCAGCCGCAGCACAGGTTCGCCAAACTCATCGGCCGGGCCTTCAGAGCGAAGTCCGAAACTCATGCAGCGGGTGAGCCAATAGCCGATGCTCGATGGATCGATCGCAAGCGACAGCTCACCGATCTGGCTGTGGCCGACGCGGCCGGGTGAACCGTCTTCCCATACAAGGAAGGTCACCAACGAGCCGGGGCTGCCAACGCCGTCCCCGTAGAAGAGATGAAGCTGCGTGGCGTCTTCGAATCCGGCGGTCTGCTTGACCAGCCGCATGCCGAGAAAACCCGCGTAGAAATCCACGTTTGCCTGCACCTTTCGGGTCAGGAGGGTCACGTGATGGATGCCAGATACCATTGAATACAGTCCGGATGGATTGGGAGGCGTCGCCATCGCCAGCATTAGTGCAAGTATAAACGTCATGCCGTTATAATTGGGGTTTGCCTCGAAGGTTCCGCATAAAGAACTAAGCTATCTCCACGCGCCTGCAAATTCAAACTGTCCAGTCCGTCCAACACTTCGCGGAATTGCTGAAGGGTCCGCGGCTTGAGCATGCAGGTGGATGCTGCCATCGAGCGCGCGCAGGTTTTTCTCGCGCGGCCGTGAGGCCAAGCCCCGCGCCGGCGGGTCGCCCTGCCTGCGGCAGCTTCCAGAAGGCGTCGAAGATCTTGTCCTGATAGGTGGGGTCGGTACCAGGCCCGGCTCTTCAACTGGTCGCCGTCAAGCTTGCCGGCCAAGTCGTCGAGCAGGATTTCCGCGTACATCGCGATGTCTCGCGGCGGCGATTGCAGATCGTGCGAGGCGATTGCCAGGAAGCGCCGAATGCGCTCCTCGTTTTCAGTCGATTCAATCGGTTGCTCGGACGACATGCTGCAGAACCTCCCAGTCGGGCGAGAATAGAAAGAGGGCGCCGGTTCCGCAACCGGCGCCCTCATTTCGTTTCATCTCACTAGCACTCAGCCGGCGGTCTTGCGCGGCTGGCCCTCTTCCGGAGGGATGATTTCTGCTTCTGGCTCGGCCGCAGCAATGGCCTTGCCGTGGCGACGACGCCAGTCGCCGAGGAAGAGCAGGATCGGTGCTGCGATGAAGACCGACGACGCGCCGGCAACGAGAATGCCGAAGACCATCGGGATCGCGAAGCTTGAGACCGCGCTGCCGCCCCAGATCGCCATCGGCAGCAAGGCAAGAAACGCCGTCGCGTTGGTGTAGAGGCTTCGTGCGAGCGTCTCGTTGATCGACCGGTCGATGATCTCGCGCAGCGGCATCGACTTGTAGAGGCGCATGTTTTCACGCATGCGGTCATAGACCACGACCTTGTCGTTCACCGAATAGCCGACGAGCGTCAGGATGGCTGCGATGGCTGTCAGGTTGAAGTCGAGGCCGGTCAGCGCGAAGAAACCGATCGCCTTGGTCACGTCGAGGATAAGCGTGACGATAGCGCCGACAGCGAATGGCCATTCGAAGCGATACCAGATGTAGAAAAGCATCGCCAAGCTTGCGATGACGACCGACAGAATGCCGGCCCAGGCGAGCTCGCCGCTGACCTTCGGACCGATGACATCGGTGCCGGTAACGGTTGCCGACGGGTCGATCTTGACGATCTCGGCCTTCAGCTTTTCAACGGCTGCCGTCTGGGCTTCTTCCCCACCTTCCTGACGCTGCGCACGCACCGCCATGGTGTTGTTGTCGCCGTAGGTCTGGAGGGAGACTTCGCCGAGGCCAAGGCTGTTCAAGCCTTCGCGGAAGCGGCCGAGATCGGCGGCCTCCTGCGTCTTGACCGACATCTGGATCCCGCCGCGGAAGTCGACGCCGTAGTTGAGACCCGGATGGATGAAGAGGACGACCGAGGCGATCGACAGAAGCGCCGAGACCGTCACGCCGAAGAAGCGAGCCTTCATGAACTGGATATGGCGGCCGTAAGGGTTGAACATCATCGGGATCATCGGCTTGATGTTCAGGACCTTCAGCTTACGACGGCGTGTGATCTCGATCATCGTGACGCGAACAAAGGCGACAGACGTGAACATCGAGATGATCAGGCCAAGCGCCATGGTCACAGCGAAGCCACGGACCGGGCCGGTGCCGAACCAGAACAGGATGGCCGCTGCGATCAGCGCCGTCATGTTGCCGTCGATAATCGTCGAATAAGCGCGGCGGAAGCCGGTATCGATGGCAGCGAACGCGCTCTTGCCCTTGCGCGTCTCTTCGCGGATGCGCTCGTTGATGAGAACGTTCGCGTCGACCGCAAGACCGATACCGAGGACGACACCCGCGATACCTGGCAGCGTCAGCGTTGCTCCGACAAGCGTCAGGGCCGAGAAGGTCAGGATCGTGTGGATGAGTAGCGCGAAGTTCGCGAGGAAGCCCCACGTGCCATACAGGATGAAAATGAAGGCTGCGACAAGCGCGAAGCCGACGAGACCCGAATAGATACCCATGCGGATAGCGTCCGCGCCGAGGTCGGCACCGACGGTGCGTTCTTCGATGACGGTCAGCTTGGCAGGCAGGGCGCCGGCGCGCAGCATGGCGGCGAGCGTTGTTGCGCTGTCAGCCGAGAAGTTGCCCGAAATCTGGCCGGAGCCGCCGGTGATCGGTTCGCGGATGACAGGTGCGCTCAGCACCTTGTCGTCGAGAACGATGGCGAACGGATTGCCGACGTTCTGACGGGTGATGTCGGCGAATCGGGTTGCGCCGGCGCTGTCGAAGCGGAAGCTGACGACGGGCTCATGCGTATTCGGATCGAAGCTGACGCGCGCATCCGAAAGACGGTCACCCGAAATCTCGACGCGGTCGAGAACTGCAAAGCTGTTGCCCTGCTCATCCTTCAGCATCGTCACGCCCGGTCCCGGAGCGTTGTTCGGAGAAAGCATGTGGAAGGACATCTTCGCGGTCGAGCCGAGAAGCTGGCGAAGGCGAGACGGGTCCTGTGCGCCCGGGAGCTGCACGAGCACGCGGTTTCCGCCGATGCGCTGGATCGTCGGTTCGGCGACGCCGACCTGGTCGACGCGCTGGCGAATGACTTCAAGGCTCTGCTGGACCGCGGAATCGACATTGGCTGCAATGCCGGCCGGCGAGAAGGCGACGAGGATATTGCTGCCGCTGGTCGTAACCGAGAGATCGGACTGGCCGGCGCTGAGGCCGGTGGCAATCGCATTGCCGAGCGTCTTCAGCTGTGTGACCGCATCGTCCGTCTGTGCCGTATCCGTCAGGGTCACGACGATCTGGTTCTGATTGCGAACGACTGATTTCGTCTGGATGTTCTTCTCGCGAAGGACGCGGCGGGCATCCTGCAGGAGCGACTGCAGGCGCTCGCGGGTCAGGTCCGCTTCGTCAACTTCGAGAACGAGGTGCGAGCCCCCGCGAAGGTCGAGACCGAGCGAAACCTGGTTATGCGGCAGCCACGAGGGCAGACGCGCGAGGGTGGATTGCGGCAGTGCGTTCGGCAGAGCGATCAGAATGCCGAGGAAAATGATCACCGTATAGGTGAACACCAGCCATGGTGAATTACGCATGTTGTTGTTTATCCTTGATAACGCTTGAGCCTGCGCTCCTCGCGCTGGCGGCGTGTCTTGAAAGCAATGGAAAGCGCCGGACCGGCGCGCATTCATGCCGAGGCCGCAGGCGGGCCGTGCGAGTCGTAAGCCCTCGCATCGGCGGCGCGAAGCGCGGGATGGAAGGTTGCGAGGGGCTGCTCACCGCCAAGGCGGAGCTCGATATCAGGCGTCGCGCCAATGGCTGCTGCGCCGGGGTCGTAAGGGACATGTTTGGGAGCCGCCTTGCGCTCGGCGGTCAAAATGCCGCGGACGGTATCGCGAGCGCTCAGCTGCAGCGGCTGGCCGTCCTTGGCGGACGAGGAGACCGAGTTCGCACCGCGGCTGGGGACGATGACCAGATTGCCGCCGAACAGAAGGCCAAGATAGGCGAAGACGGCAATGACCAGCGAGATCGCAACACGACTGCCCATGCGGCGTGCGTCGAGCCTCATCTCGTGATCATCTGGATTTTCAACCTCGTACCGGCTCAACGGCGCAAAAGTCTCTCATTCTTTATCGGGAGAAGGCGTGTCCTCGACTGCAATTGTAGCAGTGTCGGCCTCATCTTCATAGCGCACACTGTCATGATGCACTTGGGCGAGCCGGTCAACCATGCCCATGGCGATTTCGCGTTCGCCCATGATAACAGTGTCTGCACCGTACTCCAGCAATTCATCCACTTCGGCGTCGGAATGCGCGCGGGCGACGATCAGGAGCGAAGGGTTGATGGTGCGCCCTTGGTCGGCAACCCTGCACGCCTCGAATGCGTTGGGGATGGCGATGACGAGACTGCGGGCGCCGGCGATGTTTGCGAGGTCGAGCAGCTCGCGCGAGGCGGCATTGCCGCTGATCGCTTCGATCCCCTGATCCCGCAGTTCGCCGATGCGGTTGCTCGAGTCCTCGATGACAAGGAAGGGCGTGCCCGATGATTTGAGGTTTTGACCGACGATGCTGCCGACACGGCCGTAACCGACAATGATTGCATGCCCGCGAAGCGCCGTCGGCTGCCTGTTCTCCTCTTCCTCTGGCTCGGGCTCTTTAGCCGGCTCTGGCACATTCGTCGCTATCGGCTCTTCGCGCTTTGTCCGCTCCAGCACGCGGCGCAACCGATCGCAGGCGTAGAACAGCAGAGGGTTGAGGATGATCGAGATCAGCGCGCCGGCAAGGATGAGGTCGCGCCCCTCCTCGGGCAGCAGACCGAGCGAGACGCCGAGTGCGGCCAGGATGAAGGAGAATTCGCCGATCTGCCCAAGGCTCGCCGAAATCGTCAGCGCCGTGCCGACAGGTTTGCGGAACAGTCGTACGATCAGGAAGGCGGCGATCGACTTGCCGACCACGATAATGAGAACGGTGGCCAACACTGGCAGCGGTTTATCGATCAGGATGTTCGGATCGAACAGCATGCCGACCGAGACGAAGAAGAGGACCGTGAAGGCATCGCGGAGCGGCAAGCTTTCCTGGGCGGCGCGCTGGCTGAGTTCGCTCTCGGCCAGAACCATGCCGGCAAAGAAGGCGCCGAGCGCCAGCGACACGCCAAACAGCTTCGAGGCACCGAAGGCAACGCCGAGCGCGATCGCAAGCACGCCGAGGCGGAACAGTTCGCGGGATCCAGTGTGCGCGATGCGGTGCATCGTCCAGGGAATGAGGCGACCCCCGAAAACCAGCATCACCCCGACGAATATCACGACCTTGACCAGGGTCATGACGATGATGCCGCCCATGCCAAGGTCGAGGCCGAGGAGCCGGCTGATCGCGGCTGAAAGCGGCTCTGCCGTCGCATGCTCTCCACCGCCGATGCTGGCGGCTGCCGGGATCAGAACGAGCGCCAGGACCATTGCGAGGTCCTCGACGATCAACCAACCGACCGCGATCCTGCCGCGATCGCTATCGATCAGCCGTCGCTCCTGCAGTGCCTTCAAGAGGACGACTGTCGAAGCGACGGAAAGAGCGAGTCCGAAGACAAGGCTCCCTCCCGTCGGCCATCCCATGAGCGCCCCCAGTCCCCAGCCGAGTAGCGTGGCAAATCCAATCTGCACGATGGCGCCGGGTACCGCAATGCCGCGAACGGAGAGGAGGTCTTTCAGGGAGAAGTGCAGTCCGACGCCGAACATCAGCAGGATGACGCCGATCTCGGCCAGTTCAGGCGCAAGGCTTTGGTCGGCAACAAAGCCCGGCGTATGCGGGCCGGCGAGAACGCCTGCGACGAGATAGCCGACCAGAGGCGGCATTCGGAGCCTGTGGGCGAGCGTGCCGAGAATGAACGCAAGCACGAGGCCTCCGACGATTGTCGAAATCAAAGGCGTATCGTGCGGCATCATTCTCTCCCGAACTGGAAATCCCGTTTAAAACATGACATATATGGCCTATATCAACCAATATGGGTGGTTTGACATTATGGGTCAAGGTGCAAAGGAAACAATTCTGACCCCGGCATTGTGCCGGGCCGCTCGCGGATTGCTTGGCTGGACGCAGCTCGACCTCGCGGAACAGGCCGCCGTGTCGCGCAGCACCATCCGTGACTACGAAGGAAAGCATCACGATATCCATCGTGCAACCGAGGCGCAGTTGCGTCTCGCCTTCGAGCGAGGGGGCGTCGTGTTTGTGGAGGTGGAGGGGACGGGAACATGCCTTGGCCTCCCGTCTACCCCGAAGTGAGGTCCTATTTGCCGGTCAGGCAGGCCGGCGAAATCCTGTAGGAAAAGATAGTCTTGCCGCGGTAGTAGCCTTCCGTCGGCTGCCAGCTGCGGACCAGCTCAGGCGTTTGGGCGCACTCGACCGGGTGTGTCGTCACAAAAAGCACGTCGTCTGCAACGTCGCTCGGCAGCGCAAAGGTCTGCTCGTAATAGTTGTCAGGCGCGTCGACGGGCGGCTGCGCGTAGATACGGACAGGATCGTTCCTCAGCGTGTGGAACATGTCCGCCAGGAGATCGCGGCTGTCGCTGACAATGATCGAGGTGCCGGACTGCCGCGCCAGCTCGCCAGCCTCGCGGCTGATCGCGCTACGGCCGAGATAGCGCTTCATGATCTCGCTGCCGTTCGGCAGCACCAGCTGGTGCGCAAAGATCGCGGCAAGAGGAAACAGAAAACTCGCCGTGCCATTTATGGCAAGCGACAGGCGCAGGCCCTTGGGCCAGAGGCGGTCAAGCAACCACACGGCAAGGATCGTTCCCGCGATATAGGCCGTCACGCCCCAGTTGGCATAAGCCTTGGCCACCAGCGCCTGGAAGGTGATCAGCACAACGACAGGGATAGACAGCCAGATCAGCAGCTTTTCCCTAGGCTCGCTCTTGCCCTTGAGTGCGCGGACAACGGCCCAGAGCATCGCGGAGAATACGATCGGCCCGACGACGCCGAATTGCGCCGCGAAGAATTCCAGGCCGCCGGCCACATTGACGCCGAGCTTGCTCCAATGCGCGATGTTGGTGGTGTGACGGACCGTTGTTCCGTCATGGGCAAGATTCCACCAGAGATTTGGCGCAGCAACGACAAGCGCAACGATGACGGCTGTGAAAAAATCGCGCCAGGCGATGCGTGCGCTCGGAAGCAGAATGAGCGCGATCAACCCGCCGGGAACGACAAAGAGGATCGCGTATTTCGAGAGGAAGGCGCAGCCGACGGCAAATCCCATGAGGATGGAGAGGCCGACGGAACGCTTCTCGGTCAGGCCGAAATAGGCCCATAGTGCCATCGTCAGGAAAAAGAGAAGCACGACATCGGTCGAGAAGAACACAGATGACAGGGCAACGCCGGGCAGGGTGATGAAGGTCGCGCCGGTCCACCCTTCAATCCTCGGTCCGACAAAGCGGTTGGCCGTCTTCATCAGCATGATCGCGGTCGCCATGTAGATCAGCGGTCCGCTCACCCTGATCCAGTAGATCGACGTCGATCCTGCAAGCTCCGTCATGGCTCGAATGACCCAGGCGATCATCGGCGGCTTCGAGTAGTAGCCGAAATCGAGATTCTGCGACCAGAACCAGTATTGCGCCTCGTCGACGAACAGATCGGTCGTGTCGAAATGGAGGGTGATGACTCGCCAGAGCGTCACGCCAAGAACGATGAGGA
Organism: Rhizobium sp. IBUN; assembly: GCF_000510625.1. Lineage (NCBI taxonomy): Bacteria > Pseudomonadati > Pseudomonadota > Alphaproteobacteria > Hyphomicrobiales > Rhizobiaceae > Rhizobium > Rhizobium sp. IBUN. The sequence continues at coordinate 30,051 of NZ_AZNV01000016.1, read as the reverse complement.
GACCAAGTCTGGCAGACATGAATGCAATTCCCGCTGAACTCAAATACCGCAGTAAAGCCAAAGATTAACGCACCGGCATGCCGGTGCGTTTGACCACTCGTTACAATCTGGTTGTGGAATTTTAAAGGACGCGCAGGGCAACCTGACTGCGGGTCGCTTCGATACGGTCAAGCAGCGCAACGGCTGCGAGAACAGCGGTCGAAAGAACGCACGACCCCAATCCGAAAACAATCATTGCCCAATCCTTCTGACGTCATGTCACGGTTATTTCTGGGCATATACCACAAAGCTTGCCTAGGACTGTAGCAGCGCCGCAACGCAAGCCCAGTAATTCATAGATGGTTATTGGGGCCTGCTGGAAAGTCGACATTCATAAAATACGCATTAACCTTCAGGCAAGGAATTAACCATAAACATTGCATGACACGTCGGAATGGGAAAACTTACTCGTTCCCACCAGGCATGACGCCGCACCGCCGTACCGGTCGATCCGGAATCCATCTCATCAAGCAGCTCCGAAGCAGAATCGACTGATCGGGAGGCTTCACGCCGCTGGCTGCAGCCGAGGCAAGCCACCAATCAGCAGCGTGCACGCTGCGCGGAGCAATAGTTTAATGACGGGCAAGCGCCCGGCATGTGGTTGGGGACAGGTGTTGGGGCAGGAAATGCCATCAGATCAGGCTCGAGGAGCGCAGGCAGGCAGCTTGCGTGAGAGGCTGCGCTTTGCCGGTCTCGACGCCGAACACTGTGATTTGGTCCGGCGCCACCGTCTCGACCTTCAGCAGCATCTGACCGCCGGTCTGCGTGACCTTTTTCAGCGTTTTCAATCGTTTCCAGACGCGGCGCGGAATTTCGAGAGCGAACGTCAGGTCGAGCGCCTCCACGACCTGCAGGCCTCCCACTGGGATGTTCTGACCGATGCGCGCTTTGACAGCCTTTATGCCGAGCGTGTGAAGGTTCTGTCTGATTCCGAAAGCAAGATGGGTCTCGACCCGCGCTGGCATGTCGCGGGTCATGGCGTTGTTCTCGAGCATATCATCGGCGGCCTCGCAACCGAGTTGGCCGGTCGCTCCTTCCTGCCGAGCAGCCGTCGTCGGGCCAAGGAAATCTCCGACCTCATGTCGGCGATCATTCGCCTCGTGATGGTGGATGTCGAGATTGCCGTATCCTTGCGTTTCAATGCCTTGCGGGCCACCCAGCAGCGTGCGCTTGCCGATCAGCGCGCCAGTGACAAGGCGGACGTCGCACGCGTATTCGCCGATGTTATCAATGGCCTTGCCACGCGCGACCTCACGGTTCGTGCGACCATCGAGGAAGACGGCGCCCATCGGGATATCGCGCAGGCGCTCAACGGTGCGCTCGATGCAGTCCAGGCCGAATTTCAGGCGATCGCCGAAAAGACGGCGGTTGCCGGAACCTCCGTCCAGACGCTTGGCGATGCGTCGAAGCAATTCGCCGGAAACGCGTCCGTTCATGCCCAGCAGTTGCTCTCCTCTGCAGCTGCGCTTGCCGATCTGTCGGAAAGCGTTCGCCACGGCGCCGCGGGTAGCCGGGCTGCCGAGCAGGCGGCGGCCACGACCCGCGCCGCGGCCGAAGAAAGCGGCCAGGTTGTCGGGCGCGCGATTGCTGCGATGGCGGAGATCGAACAGTCTGCCGAGCGGATCGGACAAATCATCGGCGCAATCGACGAGATTGCTTTCCAAACCAATCTGCTGGCGCTGAATGCTGGCATCGAAGCCGCGCGCGCCGGCGATTCCGGACGTGGTTTTGCCGTGGTCGCGCAGGAAGTACGTGCGCTAGCGCAACGCTCGGCGGACGCGGCGCGCGAGATAAAGACGCTAGTGAGCACCACCAAGTCGCAGGTGGATGCCGGCGTCCAGATGGTTGGACGTACGCAGGATTCGATTGGCAGCATCGTTCGCCAGGTCAGTGAGATCAACACGGCGATCGCGATGGTCGCTAATCAGGCCAGCGAACACGCTGCGAACCTCGATATCGTGACAGCTGACGTGAAGGGCCTCGGCGCCCAGATGACCGATAACGCGGCTTCCGCATCGCGTTCAGCCGAAGGCGCCGACTACCTGCACAGTGTCATCGTCGAACTCGGCCAAACAATCCGCGAGTTTCGTATTGCCCGGCAGAACGCCGAGCCCGCGCGCCCCCCGCCGGTGTTCTCCCCGGCGATCGGCATCAGGCGGACCGCCGATGTCGTGGCTGACGACGAGGACTTCGGATTTGTGCAGCCGGTCGCCTCGGCCGGAGGGCGGATTGTTTACTAACGGACCGGTATATGAGGAGACAAGGAAGAGCTGATGGCGGCAAGGAAAACTGGGAAAACGCTGAACCTGTCAGCGGTGCTTGATCTGAACGAAGCAACCATGCTTCGCGACAAGCTCGTCTCGTTGCGCGGCAATGATCTGGCCATCGACGCGTCCGCGGTCGAACGCGTCGGAGCCCTGAGCGCGCAGGTCCTGATGGCAGCCGCCAAGACCTGGGACCAGGACAAGCTCGCCTTCACGTTCAGCAAGGTTTCGGACGCATTTCAGAAAACCATGCAGCTGATTGGTGTCGATATCCATCTGCTCGCCAAGGAGATCCGGCAATGAAGAAAAAAGTGCTTACCGTGGATGATTCACGGACCATAAGGAACATGCTTCTCGTGACCCTCAACAATGCGGGCTTCGAGACGATCCAGGCTGAAGACGGCGTCGAGGGCCTCGAGGTTCTGGAAGAATCCAATCCTGATGTCATCGTCACCGACATCAACATGCCGCGCCTTGACGGTTTCGGCTTTATCGAGGGCGTTCGCCGCAACGACAAGTATCGTGCGATCCCGATCCTGGTCCTGACGACCGAAAGCGATGCGGAAAAGAAGAACCGCGCGCGCCAGGCCGGCGCCACCGGCTGGATCGTCAAGCCTTTCGACCCTGCCAAGCTGATCGATGCCATTGAGCGTGTAACCGCTTAAACCCAGGATTTTCTCCTATGGATATGAACGAAATCAAAGAGATCTTCTTCCAGGAGTGCGAGGAGCAGCTCGCCGAACTGGAATCCGGTCTTCTGAAAATGAATGATGGCGATCGCGATCCGGAAACCGTCAATGCGGTGTTCCGTGCCGTCCATTCGATCAAGGGTGGCGCTGGCGCCTTCGGTCTGGATGATCTCGTCGCTTTCGCGCATGTCTTCGAGACCACACTTGATTGCGTTCGTTCCAACAAGCTTGAGCCGACACAGGATGTCCTGAAGGTCATGTTGAAGTCGGCTGACGTGCTGGCCGACCTGACCAATGCCGCCCGCGACGGCGGCAGCGTTGATGAAAGCCGCAGCCGCGGTCTGGTGAAGGAACTGGAAGCGCTCGCCAACGGCGAGCTGCCTACCCCGTCCGCTGGCGTGGAAGCTCCGGTGGCTAAGCCAGCGCCTGTCGCCGCCACTCCGGCCCCCAAGCCGACCGATGACAGCGGCTTCCAGCCGATCCCCTTCTCCTTCGACGATTTCAGCGGCGAGGAAGAGGTCGGCTCCGATCTGCCGACTTACGAAATCACCTTCAAGCCGCGTTCGGACCTCTATTCCAAAGGCAACGACGCGACCTTGCTGCTGCGCGATCTCTCCCGCCTCGGCGAGATGAGCGTCTACTGCAACATGGATGCGCTGCCGGGTCTCGACGAGCTCGATGCGGAAGCTGCCTACTTCTATTGGAACATCACGCTCAAGACAGACAAGGGCGAAGATGCGATCCGCACGGTCTTCGAATTTGCCGAGTGGGATTGCGACCTGCAGATCACCGCAGGCGAGGAAAAGGTGACTGCCCCCGACGCCGAAGAACTGCCGATGATCCCAGTGCCCTTCGACCTGTCGATCCTCGATGATGGCGCGACCGAGGCACCGGCCGAGCAGCCGAAGGCCGACGTGGCCGCTGCGGTTACTGCCGCCGAGACTGCTTCCAACGTCACGCAGATGGCCGCCGCCGCTGCTCGTGTCGAGAAGAAGGAATCGGCTGCCGCCGCTGCCGCAAGTGCAGCTGTCGCCGCCCAGAACAACGCCGCTGCCGGCGCTGGTCAGACCATCCGCGTCGATCTCGACCGCGTCGATCGCCTGATCAACCTCGTCGGCGAGCTCGTCATCAACCAGGCGATGCTTTCGCAGAGCGTCATCGAAAACGACACGACCGGAACGTCATCCATCAACATGGGCCTCGAGGAGCTGCAGCAGCTCACCCGCGAGATCCAGGATTCGGTCATGGCGATCCGCGCCCAGCCGGTAAAGCCGGTCTTCCAGCGCATGTCGCGCATCGTTCGCGAAATCGCCGACATGACGGGCAAGACGATTCGCCTGATCACCGAAGGTGAAAACACCGAAGTCGACAAGACGGTCATCGACAAGCTGGCCGAGCCGCTGACGCACATGATCCGCAACGCCGTTGACCACGGTATCGAAACGCCCGAAAAGCGCGCCGCCGCCGGCAAGAACGTCGAAGGCACGGTTCGCCTGACGGCGAAGCACCGCTCCGGCCGCATCCTGATCGAGCTCGCCGATGACGGCGCCGGCATCAACCGCGAGAAGGTCAAGCAGAAGGCCATCGCCAACGAGCTGATCCCGGCTGACGCCAACCTGACCGACGAAGAAATCGACAACCTGATCTTCTTGCCGGGCTTCTCCACCGCCGACAAGATTTCCGACATTTCCGGTCGCGGCGTCGGCATGGACGTCGTCAAGCGCTCGATTCAGGCGCTCGGCGGCCGCATCAACATCACCTCGAAGCCTGGGCAGGGCTCCGTCTTCACGATGAGCCTGCCGCTGACCCTTGCCGTTCTCGACGGCATGGTCGTCACGGTTGCCGGCCAGACGCTGGTTGTCCCGTTGACGGCGATCGTTGAGACGCTGCAACCGGAAGCCGCCGCGATTCATTCCTTTGGTGCAAACCATCGCCTGATCTCGATCCGTAACAGCTTCTGCCCGCTGGTCGATGTCGGTCGCATCCTGAACTTCCGTGCCACGCAGGCTAATCCTGTCGAAGGAGTCGCTCTTCTCGTCGAATCGGAAGGCGGCGGTCAGCGCGCGCTCATGGTCGATGCGATCCAGGGGCAGCGCCAGGTCGTCATCAAGAGCCTTGAGGCGAACTACACGCACGTTCCGGGTATCGCTGCGGCGACCATCCTCGGCGACGGTCGCGTGGCTCTCATCCTGGATGTCGACGCGGTCGTGGGAGCTTCCCGCGGTCAGGCGTTGAGGCAGGAAGTGTCGCTGGCAGCTGTGGGGTAAGCTATGTCGTATGCCGTAAAAAGTCTGAAGGATGGGGACCGCGAGTTGATCGCGTTCCGCATCGGGGATCAGGAATTTTGCGTGAATGTCATGTCGGTGCGCGAGATCCGCGGATGGACGCCGGCAACGGCGATGCCGCACTCGCCCGGCTATATGAAGGGCGTCATCAATTTGCGCGGTGCGGTGCTGCCGATTATCGATCTGTCGGCTCGCCTCGGCATGCCGGCGACTGTGCCGACGGCGCGACACGTCATCATCGTAGCGCAGGTGCACCGCAAGGTCGTCGGTCTGTTGGTCGATGCCGTGTCCGACATTCTGACCGTCACTGAAGACAATGTGCAGCCGACACCGGAAATCGCATCTGAGCTGCAACGTCAGTTCGCGCGCGGCATCCTGGCGATCGACAAACGCATGATCTGCCTGCTCGAGCTCGAAGCCATTTTCCCCGAAACGGAAAGCGAAGCCGCATGAATGTTCTGAGTGCAAAAGACATGCGGCAGGGAAACCCTGACGAGGTGTTGGCAAGCGGAGAGTACCCGCTGACGCGCCGCGACCTCACGGAAATCGCTGCGATGATCTACTCGGATGCAGGCATCTTCCTGAACGAGACCAAGGCCTCGCTGGTCTACTCGCGGCTGTCGAAGCATATCCGCAATCTGGGCCTTTCCGGATTTCGGGAGTATTGCGCGCTCGTTTCTTCACCGGCGGGTGCGGCGCCGCGCCGCGAGATGCTGTCGCATCTGACGACGAACTTCACGCGCTTCTTCCGCGAGAACCACCACTTCGAGCACCTTCGGGACCATGTGCTGCCAGAACTGCTGCATCGCGCGAAGATGGGCGGTCGGGTTCGTATCTGGTCGGCTGCCTCGTCGGATGGCCAGGAACCCTATTCCATCGCGCTCACCGTCCTGTCGATGATGCCCAACGTCGCCGACTACGATTTCAAGATCCTGGCGACCGATATCGATCCGAAGATTCTGGCGATCGCCCGTGCCGGTGCCTATGACGAGAGCGCGCTCGAAACCGTGTCGCCCGCCATGCGCAAGCAGTGGTTCAGCGAGGTCGAGGTCCAGGGGCGGCGCAAGTTCCAGGTCGACGACCGCGTCAAGCGTCTGATCACCTACAACGAGCTGAACCTGATGGCGCAGTGGCCGTTCAAGGGCAAGTTCGACGTCATCTTCTGTCGGAATGTGGTGATCTACTTCGACGAGCCGACGCAGATGAAGATCTGGTCACGCTTTGCCGAATTGCTGCCTGAGGGCGGCCATCTCTATATCGGCCATTCCGAACGCGTCTCCGGCGACGCCAAGCATGTCTTCGACAATATCGGCATCACCACCTATCGCTACACGACCAAGGGCGTTGGGAGGAAGGCATGAGCGCACCGGCCAAGGTTCTCGTCGTCGACGACTCCGCCACGATGCGCGGCCTGATTACCGCTGTTCTCAGCGCCGATCCCGAGGTCAGCGTCATCGGTCAGGCAGGCGATGCGCTTGAGGCCCGCGAGGCGATCAAGAAGCTCAATCCTGATGTCGTAACGCTCGATATCGAGATGCCGAACATGAACGGTCTCGACTTCCTCGAGAAGATCATGCGGCTCCGCCCGATGCCTGTCATCATGGTCTCGACGTTGACCCATCGCGGCGCCGATGCCTCTCTGGCGGCGCTTGAGATCGGCGCGTTCGACTGCGTCGGCAAGCCGCTCCCGGGCGATGCGCGTCCCTTTGGAGATCTTGCCGAGAAGGTGAAGGCTGCCGCCCGCTCGCAGCGACGCCAGTACGCTCAGCCGGCTCCGGTTGCTCCGCCACCTGCTGTCGCTGACTTCCGCGTCGGCCGCAAGATCGTCGCGATCGGTTCGTCGACCGGCGGCGTCGAGGCGTTGATTGCGGTGCTGCAGAAGTTCCCGGCAAACTGCCCGCCGACGGTTATCACGCAGCACATGCCGCCGACCTTCACCAAGAGCTTCGCGGAACGCCTCAACCGGCTTTGCGCGCCCGTCGTGCAGGAAGCGACCGACGGTGCGCGCCTGGAGATCGGGAAAATCTATCTTGCACCAGGCGGCGAGCGCCACCTGCAGGTTGCCAACGTCCATGCGCCATGCTGCCGCCTCATCGAACGCGATCCGGTGAACGGTCACCGGCCATCCGTCGACGTGCTGTTTGACTCGGTTGCCGAACTGGCAGGCCGCAACGCGGTCGGTGTGATCTTGACCGGCATGGGACGCGACGGTGCCGCCGGCCTCTTGAAGATGCGCCACGCCGGCGCGCGTACGCTCGGCCAGAACGAAAAGACCTCAGTGGTCTACGGCATGCCGAGGGTTGCCTACGAGCTCGGCGCCGTCGAGCAGCAACTGCCCCTCAATGCCATCGGCGAAGAAATTTTGAAAATGACAGCCGCCCGAAAGGAAGGAACTGACTAATGTCTATCGCAGAGAAAATCAAAGTTCTGATCGTCGACGATCAGGTCACGAGCCGTCTGCTGCTCAGCGACGCTCTGACCCAGCTCGGCTTCAAGCAGATTACGGCCGCCGGCGATGGTGAGCAGGGCTTGAAGATCATGACCCAGCAGCCGCATCATCTTGTCATCTCCGATTTCAACATGCCGAAGATGGATGGCCTCGGCTTCCTGCAGGCTGTTCGCGCCAACCCGGCGACGAAGAAAGCCGCCTTCATCATCCTGACGGCGCAGGGTGACCGCGCACTCGTGACGAAAGCGGCCCAGCTTGGTGCCAACAACGTTCTCGCCAAGCCCTTCACGATCGAGAAGATGAAGGCGGCTATCGAGGCCGTATTTGGAGCATTGAAATGAACCTCGATGTTGCGGCCCGCCGCGTTCATATCATCCAGGGCGAATGGAAGGTCCTGAATGATCCGAGCGCGGTACTGACGACCATCCTTGGCTCGTGTGTGGCTGCATGCCTGCGAGATCCCGTGGCAGGCGTTGGAGGAATGAATCACTTCCTTCTGCCAGGGACAGGAAATATGCCGATGACGGGCGCAGACGCCACGCGATATGGCGTCCACCTGATGGAATTGCTGATCAACGGTCTACTGAAGCAAGGGGCGCGTCGCGACCGCCTGGAGGCCAAGATCTTCGGCGGGGCGAAGACGATCTCGACATTCTCGAATGTCGGCGAACAGAACGCCGCCTTTGCGGTGCAGTTCCTGAAGGATGAAGGCATACCGGTCGTCGGCTCCAGCACCGGCGGGGAGCACGGGCGCAAGCTCGAGTACTGGCCGGTCTCGGGACGCGCCCGGCAGTATCCGCTCACCGGTGCGGAAACGCAGAGAACCGTTGCGCTTGAGCAGCGTCCGGTCGCTCCGCAGAAACCCGTCGAAAACAGCATCGAATTCTTCTGAGGGCAAGGACCTTACTAATGACTGTGAATGCCATGACAGAGCAGCCGTCGCCCGCCGAAGCCCTGCCTGATGTCCTGATGCGTATCGTCGCGGAGTTGCACGACGTCGCGTACCTGATCGAGCGCATCGAACCACAGCTCCTCGACGTCGGGGGCGGCGAACTGCTGAACTCGCCGGAAAGCATGAAGGCGATGCAGGGAATTGATCTTGCCGTGCAGAAGACGCGCGGTCTTGCCGAGTTCATAGATACCATCACGGGCGAGATTCCGCAGGACTGGTCTGTCGATGTCGCAACGGCCCTGAGCCTGGTGAAGCTCAGTGAAATGCAGCGCGCTCTGAGCGGGGCGGCGCGCTATAGCAGTGTTCAGCCGCTGGCGAAGGCAGCCGGAGACTTCGACTTCTTCTGATCCGGCCTGCTCGCACCCTCCGAAACGTTCGCACAAGTTTCGGCACCTATTGTCCACATGAGGCAACAAGCCTGCTTTGTCTGGATGGTCGTGCGAGAACAGAATGAATCTGTTAAATCAATTAGTTCAAATTTTTAAGAACTTCAGTTCGCTAGGACGGAATCGCTTGCTGGCGTTGGCCGGCGTGGGTGTCGTTTCCGTGGTACTCATCCTGGCGGCGGCCTTTTTGGTCAATAAGCCGGCCCAGGAAACGCTTTATGTCGGGCTTGATACGCCCGATCTGAACCAGATCAGCATTGCGCTCGCCGAGGCAAATATCGGTTTCCAGGTCGGAACGGATGGCTCCAGCATCACAGTTCCCGCCGGTATGACCGGCAAGGCGCGTCTCCTGCTCGCCGAGCGCGGCCTCCCGAACAGCGCCAACGCCGGCTATGAACTCTTTGACAACGTGGGCTCTCTCGGCCTGACGTCGTTCATGCAGGAAGTCACCCGGGTTCGCGCGCTCGAAGGTGAAATTGGCCGCACGATCCAGTCGATCTCCGGCATTACGGCAGCACGCGTCCATATTGTCATGCCCGAGGTCGGCAACTTCCGCAAAGCCGAACAGAAGCCGACCGCTTCCGTCATGATTCGCGCAAGTGTCGCGGCCGGCCGCACCGCGGCGACTTCGATCCGCCACCTTGTTGCGTCTGCCGTTCCCGGCCTCGATGTCGCCGATGTTACCATCCTCGACTCCGCAGGCCAGTTGCTCGCTTCGGGCGACGAGGCCAGCAACAGCTCGCTGAACCGTTCTCTGAACATCGTCCAGAACGTCCAGGGCGAAGTTGAAACCAACATCGACAAGGCACTCGCGCCCTTCCTCGGCATGGATAACTTCCGCTCCAGCGTCACCGCGGAATTGAATACCGATAGCCAGCAGATCCAGGAAACTGTCTACGATCCGGAATCGAAGGTCGAGCGCTCGATCCGCACGACCAAGGAAGCCTCTCAGTCGCTGCAGAAGCAGTCCGACAACGCGACGACGGTCGAGCAGAACATCCCGCAGGCGGCACCGGACTCGGGCGGACCCAACGGTCCCGAATCGCAAGACAAGTCCGACAAGAAAGAAGAGCAGACCAACTACGAGATCAACAGCAAGACCACTGCCACGACGCGCAACGGCTACAAGATCGAAAAGCTCTCCGTTGCAGTCGTCGTTAACAAGGGGCGCATTGCTCAGATGGTCGGCGAGCCGGCGGACCAGGCAAAGATCGATGCCTATCTCGCGGAGATGCAGAAGATCGTGGCATCCGCCGCTGGCATCAACAACAATCGCGGCGACATGGTGACCGTTACGGCCATGGACTTCCTGGAGAACCAGCTTCTCGAGGAAACCGGCGGCGGCGTCCGTGTCATGGATATGCTGAGCCGCAATCTCGCAGGCATCATCAACTCGCTCGCTTTCGTCGCTGTTGCCTTCCTTGTGGTCTGGATGGGCGTCCGCCCGATGATCCGCAGCGTGACCGGCAACGGCGCCGCGGTCATCGGCGACACGTCGCCGGAAAGCGCCGGCCTCGAACTTCCCGATTTCGCTCCGGCGGGTGGCGTGGGCACCGGTGCTGCGCTCATGGATGGCTTCGGTTCGGACTTCGGCTTCGACAGCACTGAGGACCTGCTCAGCCTCGGCGACGACGACGGCAACTTCAATCGTCGCGTCAAGGAAGGCCCGGAACGCAAACTGGCGCGCATGGTCGAGATCAACGAGGAGCGCGCCGCGAAAATCCTCAGAAAATGGGCGGTCGACAACGCCGCGTAATGAAAGGCCGGGCAACCGGCCTTTTTCTTTTGCCCGTCTACTGCACCGCGATCGGCACAGTTTTGCCATCGCTCGGGCGCGCACGCGAAGATTTCTGAGGATAGGCTTGACACAGGGCTGAAATAGCTGCGCGTTTTACGCGAATCGTATTGTCAGGATTCCCCGAATCACTTTAATTTTAGAATTCATTAACAAGCGGAATTTCCGTGCGAATCAACGCACAAAGTGCGGGCGATGTAAATCCCGAGAACTCGGAGATGGCGAAGTTTACCACCTAGTGTAGTGTTGGATGGTTCGCGGAGGGGGCGCAATTTGCTCAAGGGCCGCGGATCGGGTTTCTGTCGTAGTGGTTCGCGGCCGCGGGGTTTTTGCCAATGGATATGCAGATATTGCAGGCTCTGAAGAGCGACACGCAGAAGGCAAACTTCGTTGGCATCGCAGCGACAAACCTGTCTTCGCGTGACGAACTGATCGCGCAGCTCTGTGAGATTTCGAGCACGGGGCGGTTGCAACCCGGCCTGCGCGCCCTGACCGACTATGTCGGCGCCTCGCACTACCTCCTGGCGCGGGCGGATCTGGTTCAGGAAGCGGGGCTCGATTTCGTGGTCTCGTCTGACTGGCCGTTCGATCTTGTCACCAATCTGGCGCATACCTTCGTTGGCGGCTTTGCCCGTGCGACGGAGATCGAAAAGTGTATGCAGCTGTTCCAGCCGCATTTCGCGCTCCTGCCGGATTCCGCGGATGCGCCAGACGGCGCCAGCCGCCAGTACTGTTCGTTGATGTTCAACATCGGACGCTCGCGCCTGGTGCTGATGTTCCTGTTCGATGACGGTTTCATTCTGTCGCAGGAGCGCTTGCGCGACGTGGGGCTCTTGTCCGCCTATTTCACGAGTTTCCTGCAGTGCGGCGCCGCCAAGGCCGACCGGGACTTCGAGCTGACCGATCGCGAACTGGAATGCCTTTTCTGGATCGCCGAGGGCAAAACGAGCGATGAGATTGCGATGATCCTCGGCATCTCTCGCAACACCATCAACAACTACATCACCAGTGTCATGCGAAAGACGGCGACGAAGACTCGTTCCGAGGCCATCGCATTCGCGGTCAGGAACAATCTCGTCTAAGGGGACGGCGTTATGGGGCAGTCGTCCGGTCGATCGATAGGAAATTCGGAAACAATGCGCGGCGTGCGGGTCAGCAAGGTCGCTAGTCGGTCCGACCTGTTTCCGCGTCTCATCGGCATGCAGAAGCTCGCCGACGCCCAGAATTTCGCTGTCTATCGAATCAGCGGTGCCGGCGTCCCGGGAAAGCAGCGTTTGGTCTGCGAACTGGAAAACTGGGGATCGGTGAACAGCGGCTTCAGTGGCGCATTCATCGACGCTCATGGCGAGGCGCTACTTGATCATATCGAGAAGTCGCTTCTTCCAGTCGTATGGGCTGGCGGGCTTGATCGCGCCGCTCCGGGGCCGGCAAGCATTGCACCTTTCATGACGCGCCTGAAGGGCGGCCTGGCTCCCTTTTCCGGCATGGCGTTTCCGGTGCGCCTCGGCGCCGTTGGCAACGGCTTCGTTGTCTTTACGGGCGATGATCTCGAGCCGGCCAGCGATATGATCGTCGAACTGCACGTGAGATCGTGCCAGATCATGATCGACCTGCTTTCGCTCGACGAGCGCCGCGTGGCGGCTGCCGAAGCTCTCAGCGAACGCGAAATTGCCTGCCTGCAGCTTGCTGGAGACGGGCGCATCAGCGAAGAGATTGCAGAGAAGCTTGGTCTCTCGGTGCATACCGTCAACGCCTATCTCGGTTCGGCAACGATCAAGCTGGATTCGGTCAATCGAATCCAGGCGATCGCAAAGGCCATCCGTCTTGGATATATCAGCTGACGAGAAGCCGTGTGGGCTTTAGCCCGCCAAAGCCTGCAATGGTTCGACGTTATAGCGTGCGTCGCGCAGGCTTTGCTCGAGGAAAACAGTGTTTTCGTCGGGATCCGCCGAAGGGTTCTGGAACGCGATGTGGTTGATCTCGATGCCGGCGTGCGCCTCTGCAAGCATCAGCTGCGCATAGATCGTGACGCCGCGCGGCTTGATCTCAAGGTCGATGACCACTTCGGGCTTGCCGCCCCACTCTAGCGTGTAGCTGCCGCCATGGCCGAAATTGACCGTGCCGGGGTGGAAGAAGAGCTCGGCCGCTGACGATACGAGATCGGAAAGATTGCCGTAATACTCGAAGCGCAGAAGAGAGATGAGATCTGAGGCGTCCAGAAGCCGCAATTCCGTGGCAACGGGGCTGATGGCTTCAGCCAGGATTTTTTCACGCTGGGCAGAGTAGGGGCATTTTTTCATTCGGCTATCTTACCCGTTTGTTCTTGGCTTGCGCCGCGTAAACCCGATGGATGAGTTCCGCGACTGCCTTATAGAATACAGACGGTATGACACTATCGACCGAGACTTGCGCAAACATGGAGCGCGCGAGCGGCGGGTCTTCGAAAACGGGGATCCCATTCTTTTCCGCGATCTCCCTGATTTTCAATGCAATTAGGTCTTGCCCCTTGGCGACGACGACAGGCGCGTCGTTTTCCTCACGCACATAGCGCAGGGCGACGGCAAAGTGAGTCGGGTTGGCGATTACGAGCGTCGCGCGATCGACATTGGCAATCATGCGGCGGCGGGCACGGTCACGCATGAGCGAGCGCTGGCGGCTCTTGACGAAGGGGTCACCCTGCGACTGCTTGTTCTCTTCCTTGACCTCGTGCCGCGTCATCTTCAGTTCGGTGAACCAGTGGTAGCGCGTCCAGAAGAAGTCGGCGATGGCGACGACGGCTGTGGCGATCAGGACGACGATGGTGATCTTTTGCATCGACGTCATCATCCGCGTGAAGATCGTTTGCGGATCGGAGAACATCGCATCGATCGCGCTGAAGTATTCGCTCTTCAGCGCAAAGAACATGACGACGCCGACGATCACAATCTTCGTCAGCGATTTGCCAAACTCGATGAGGCCAGGCAGGCTGAACAGCCGCGACCATCCCTTGACGATCGAAATGCGCGAAAACTGCGGCCGTATGCGCTCGAGCACCGGCGTTGGCAGGTTCTGCGAGATGGACGCGGCAACGCCAAACGCCATGAACAGGATGAAGGCGGGCGCGAGGAAGGCCGCCGAAACCCAGGCGAGGTGAACGAACAGGGAGAGCGCGTCCGGCCCGGTTTCGAGTTTCCATTGGTCGGGCTGCTCGAAAATGTCCTTCAGCGCCTCGCCGACCTTGCTGAGCCCACTCGGCAGGAAGAAGATGATATAGACGAAGGTGGCAAGCACGGTGGCAAACAGTGGCACCTCGCGCGAGAACGGCACGTTGCCTTTCTCGGCAGCGTCGCTTTTCTTCTTCGCTGTCGGGTCTTCTGTTTTGCTGTCCTTGTCGTCGTCGGCCAAGGCCGAAGCCCTCCATCAAAAAGAAACGGCCGCGCCAGGGCGCGGCCTTTCCTAGAAGGTATCTCCCTTTCGCCGCGGCGATCAACCGCAGCGGCCGGGAAGAGGTGCTTCGTACACAACAACAGCGGCTTAGGCCGCGGCCGAGCCTTCGCCTTCGGTCTCCTTGAGCTGGATTTGCCCGGAGTTTGCCAGGCGAATCGCTTCCTGGGCGATGGCGCGCCGGGCGATTGCGATTTCGCGCGGATTGATGCCAACGGTGCCGCTCTGCAGATCCGATTCGATCATGCGGCGCTGGCGCGGGCTGATCGATGCGAGGACGGCCTCGCGCATGTCGGCAGACGAGCCGCGCAACGCCATGGTCAGGATGTCGGACGAGATATCGTTCATGAGCATGACGCGGCTGCGCTGCGGCATGAGCATGAGGTCGTCGAAGAGGAAGATCTTCGGACGGACCTTGTTGACCGATTCGCGGCTGATCGATTCGAGCGAGGTGAGCAGGGTATCGACCTGCGGCTTGTCCATCTCGTTCATCAGTTCCGCAACCTTCGTCGAGCCGATCGAATTCTTCTCGGCGTCGATCTCTGCCAGCAGGCTTAGCACCTGCTTTTCGATGATCTGCGCGGCCTTGGGGCTGACGGCCTTGAGGTTGACGGTACGGTTCATGATGTCCGCGCGGCGGCCGTCCGGAATCTGCATCAGAACCTTGGCGCCGAATGAGGAGGGCATCATGGAGAGAATATAGGCGACAGTCTGCGGATGTTCGCGCAGGAGGAACTTGCCGATGAAGGCCGGGTCGCCTTCGCCGAGGCGATCCCAGATCGACGTCTCGTATGCCTGGAAGGTGGTGCGGCGGCCAAGCAGGCTGTCGACTTCGTCGGGCGTGAGACCCTCTTCAAGGATGCTCTCGATCGCCTTGGCATTATCCATGAGGCCTGCACCCTCGGTGAACAGGTCCTCGAATTCGGCGACAAGTCCGAGCAATTCATCCGGCGGGATCGCACGCAGCGTTTGCGCCGAGCCGATGATCGTCTGCAGCTCGGCCTGCGTGAAATATTTCAACAGCCTGCCGGCGACCCCTTTCCCCATGGCGAGGAGAACGGCCGCCGCCTTTTCAGCCTGGGTCAACGGTTTCTCGGCTAGCGCGCCGCCGAAATCGTCAAAGTCCATCATGGTCTAACCTCTCCGTCCCTGCACCGGGATCAGGCTTTCTTTGTACTCAGAACTTCTATCAGTTTGACGCCGAAACGCGTGTCGTCGTTTTCCAGAACGGTGATCTCGCCGCGAGCGATCTTGCGGCCGTTCACCATGATTTCGACCGGCTCACCGATCTTCTTGTCGAGCGCGATGGTTGCGCCCTCGTTAAGGTTCATCAGGCCGGCGACCTGCATGCGGCTGCTGCCGAGCATGATCTGAACGTCGATCGGGATATCCATGATCAGGTCGAGGTTCGACTGCATGGCGCTGCCGAGCGGGGCAGGTTCGGAAGCGATCGCACCAAACGAGCTGTCGCCGAAGTTGGCAGAGCCACCAAAATCGGATGTTGCGCCGAAATCGTCGCCACCAAATGCGGGCTCTGCCGCATCTCCGAAACCGCCGCCAAAGGTTGACAGGTCGGTGCTGCCGCTAAAGGCGTCGGCCTCTCCAGCAAAATCCGGCAGGCCGCCGTCCGCGTCGGTCTTCAGGACGCCGCGCAGGTCATCGATGGCCTGATCAAGCTCGGCCTCGTTGCCCGGGAGCTCCATTGAAAGGTCGCTGTTCTTGGGTGTTTTCTTCGTCGCCATGAAATCACTATTCCAGTTGAAACTTGCCTCAAGCTGCCGTGGCAGCCCGGTTGGAAAATGGGCTAATTCATCAAGTGGCGGATGAGCTCGTCATCCGAATTAATCGTATCCTTCACCCGGACGGTATAATGTTCGCCCGAACGTCCAAACTCGCAGATGTACAATTCCTTGCTGTTGGCGCTGACTTCGACGCGGACGTCGCCGCGGTCGTGGAAGGGGATGACATCGCCAGCCGCAAGTTTCGAAATGGTCCGCAGCGTCAGGTCCTGCAGACGGATCTTTGCGTCGAGCGTCACCGGCGAGCGGCGCACCTGCTCGCTGAGCTGATCACTCCATTCGGTCGATTTAGCCGACTGGCCCTTGGCCTTCGGAGCCGTCACCGTCGTCTTCAGCAGGGCAGCCTGGGGAACGATCAGCGAGAAATCCGAGGTGATGCCGGAGAGCGTGATCGACATGTTGATCGCGGCCGCGAACTCGTCGGGCTTGTCTTCGGCCGGCTTGATCCGTGTTTCGAACGCATGCGGAAACTCAAGCACTGGCTCGAAGCCGCCAGGCGCGTTCACTGCCGAACGAAGGACATTGGCGAACTTGTCGAAGACCATGACCGCAAGCTCGAGCTCGATCACGGAGAGCAGGCGATCCGCCGGCTGCTCGACGGCGTCTGCCGCCGCACCCAGCAAGTGTTCCATCAGGGTGATGATGAAGCTGTTGCCGCAGGCAAGCGTAATGTTTGGTGACCAGTTGCGGAGCGTCGCATCGACGAGCGTCGTATTGTCGCCGAGGTTGGCGACCAGCTCGTTCTTGTGCCCGCTGTCGCAACCGAGATAGGCCACTTCGACGTCGAGGTTCGTCTCGCTCTTGATGATGTCGGGCAGAAAGACGGCGTAGACTTCGCCGAATCCGCTGCAGATCTTCTCGACGGTGGCCTTGTCGCCCAGCCTGCCGGTGAGTTTGGCAAGAAGGGCTTCGCCCATGAGGGGTTTCTTGAGGGGAGCGTTCATGACCGTTTACGCCGCCTTGTTCTCGCCGCCGGGATTCATCATTTCCTGCTCGACCGCGTCGATCGAAGGACGCTCGTAGGCCGAAATTGTCTTGCGGCCGTATTCGAGCGCGACCTGCGGCACCGAGCCGTTCATGTAGGCAAGCAGGGTCTGCTTGACGATGACGTAGAGGCGATGCTGCTTGGTGCGGACGATCTTGATCTGGGAAATGATCGGCGAACACACGCAATAGGACAGGATGATGCCGAGGAAGGTGCCGACGAGCGCCGAGCCGATCAGGTGGCCGAGGACCTCAGGCGAATCGTTGATGTGCGCCATGGCCTTGATGACACCGAGAACGGCGGCGACGATACCGATCGCGGGGAAGGCGTCGCCCATGATCTGGATGGCGTGATAGGGCTTCATCTTGTCGTGAAGGATCGTGTTGATCTCTTCGTCCATCAGTGCTTCGATCTCATGCGAGCGGGCATTGCCGATGATGATCAAGCGGACGTAGTCGCAGATGAACGCCGTCAGTTCCTTGTTCTTGAGGATCGTCGGCGCGGACTGGAAGATCGAGGATTCGGCCGGGTTGTCGATATGGGCTTCGATCTCGTTGCGAGACTTCGTGCGAAGATCGCGCATCAGGGAGTAGAGGACACCAAGCGTATCGAGATAATTCCGTTCCTTCGGCACCGTGTGCTTGAAGGCTTCGACGAGCGCCTTGCCGGAATCCTTCACCACCTTCATCGGGTTGCCCATGACGAAGCTGCCCAGGCCGGCGCCGCCGATGATGACTAGCTCGAACGGCTGCCAGAGCGCCTCCACGTGGCCACCCATCGCCATGAAGCTGCCGACGATACAGCCGCAGGTAATCACAAATCCGATAATGATATTCATCGTCAGTCCAAACCTGATCGTTATTTTCAACTCAACGGATAGGGCTGCTGGCTTGCGTGAGGCTGATGATAGTCCCTGCAAATCAAGCTTTTGCATGCCAGCTTCGCGCAAGCATTTGCTGTCAGCTTGTCGGTGACGAATGGGCATCCGTGCCCGTTTCTGAGGTGCCGCCTCAGCGAAATTCGTGGTCGAACCGACTGCAAACACCCGGATTTCGTACCGTTCATCGCCAATGCAGGAGCCTATCGGGATGCAATCCGGTCTTTATGTTTCTTTGTCGTCGCAGATCGCACTCGAACGTCGCCTCACCACCATCGCCGACAACATGGCGAACGTGAACACGACGGGCTTCCGCGGGACGGAGGTGAAATTCGACGAGATGCTCGGCGAGACCGGCAACAAGATCAATGCGAAGATCGCCTATGTGTCCCAGGGCAACGACTATCTCTCCGGCGATACTGGCGAGTTCGAGCACACCGGAAACATGCTCGACTTCGCGATCAAGGGGGATGCCTGGTTCTCGGTCGACACGCCGGCCGGCAAAGTTCTGACCAAGGATGGCCGCTTCACGATGAAGGAAAACGGCGAGCTCGTTTCCGTTCGAGGTTACCCTGTTCTCGACGCCGGCGGTGCGCCGGTGACGCTCAACACGGCTGCTGGCGAACCGAAGGTCGGCTCTGACGGATTGATCTACCAGGACGGCAAGCAGGTCGGTTCGCTGGGTCTCTTCGAGGCCGATATCAGCAAGGGCTATCTGCGCTACGAGAATAGCGGCATCATGACGACCGAGCAGCCACGCGCCGTCACCGATCGTTTCAATGTCGGTGTCCGGCAGGGCTATCTCGAAAATTCCAACGTCAACGCGATGCGCGAAATTACGCAGTTGATCGAAGTCAATCGCGCCTTCGAGAGTATGACGTCGCTCTCGAAGGACAGCGAGACTTCGTTCAGCGAGGCGATCAAGACGCTCGGCGGCAGCCGCTGAACGGGGCCTGAAGCATGAGCAATACGCCGCTCACCGAATCCGACCTTTCGCCGAAGCTCACGCATCTCGCGGGGCTCGTGTCGCGCTATTCGAGCCCCGAATTCCTGGTCGCCCCCGGCGGTCACGTCCAGACGATCGCGGCCGGCCATTACACCGTGACCGGCCTGTCGCGCCATGTGCGGCTCGGAGAATTCGTCGCCCACAAATCGCCGACCGGCATCCACCTCGGCGAAGTGGTTCGCGTCGAGCCTGAACTGACCTATGTCTGCCCGATCGAGCCGGGCGAGCCGATCGGCATCCATGATACGGTCATCCGCAAGGGTGCATTCCGCATCTCTCCGGCGGACAGCTGGTGCGGGCGCACCATCAACGCGCTGTGCGAGCCGATCGATGGCCTCGGTCCCATTGTCGAGGGGCTCGGCCGCCGCTCCATTTCGAACACGGCGCCGCCGTCCATGACGCGGAAGCGCGTGGAGACAGGCTTCAAGACGGGCGTTCGCGCTATCGACATTTTCTCGCCGCTTTGCCTCGGCCAGCGCCTCGGCATTTTCGCAGGCTCGGGCGTCGGTAAGTCGACGCTGCTGTCCATGCTGGCCCGTGCGGATGCTTTCGACAAGGTCGTCATCGCGCTTGTGGGTGAACGTGGCCGCGAAGTGCGCGAATTCATCGAGGACACGCTTGGCGACAACATGAAGAAGGCGATCGCCGTCGTCGCGACGAGTGACGAGAGCCCGATGCTGCGCAAGATGGCGCCGCTGACAGCGGTCACCATCGCCGAGCATTTCCGCGATCAGGGCGACAACGTGCTCTTGATCGTCGACAGCGTTACCCGATTTGCCCACGCGATCCGCGAGGTCGCGACCGCGTCGGGTGAACCGCCGATCGCCCGTGGCTATCCCGCCTCGGTCTTCACCGAGCTGCCGCGCCTGCTGGAGCGTGCCGGACCCGGACCGGAGGGGACCGGAACGATCACCGCGATCATTTCCATCCTCGTCGATGGTGACAACCACAACGACCCGATCGCCGACTCGACGCGCGGCATTCTGGACGGCCACATCGTCCTGCAGCGTAGTCTGGCGGAGGAAGGGCGTTACCCACCGATCGATCCGCTGGCCTCGATCTCGCGTTTGGCGCGCAAGGCCTGGACCCCGGATCAGGAGAAGCTGGTGTCTCGCCTGAAGACGCTCATCCACCGCTTCGAGGAAACACGCGACCTGCGCCTGATCGGCGGCTATCGCCCGGGCGCCGATCCTGATCTCGATATGGCGGTCAAGCAGGTACCGATTATTTACGATGTTTTGAAACAGTCGCCCGGCGATAGCGATTCGAGGGATGCCTTTGCCGATCTGGCCGGCGCCCTGAAAGCCGCGGCCGGCATCGGCGGCCAGCCGAGTATCCGCAGGTAGAGAGGCGCGACGTGACAGATTTCGATGACGATGAGAAGATCGCCCCGCTGAAGCCTCTGCGGCGCAAAACCGTCTTTCTCGACCGCGCCCTGACAATTACCGGCCTTACCCTGGCGGCGGCGTCCGCCTTCTTTCCGTGGTACGTCTTCTTTAACGAGGACAAGTTCGGCATCAATGTCGCGCAGGGCGACCGGACACGCGACCTTCCCGACTGGCCGGCACGAAACGTCTTCAGCGTTTCGCCCCTCGCGATGGCCAACAAGAACCGATACGACAAGAAGCCCGAGATCCCCGTCGATCCGCTGACGACCGCGACGGTCTCCAACATTGGCAAGGAAGACGATAAGGGTCCGCCGGCCGAGGATCAGCCGTTCCCCGGTAAATCCGGCTTTCGCCTCCTTCACGTGGCAAACGGCCGTGCCTTGATCGAAGATACCTCAGGCATGTACGTCGTTCGGGTGGGATCCATTCTGCCGGACGAAAGCCGGTTGGCGACGCTGGAGGAACGTGATGGCAAATGGGTCATCATCACCTCCAAGGGCGATGTCTATCAGCATAATTGAGCGTGCACCGCTCTCAAGCGCATCAGTCGAAGGCTCCACCGGATACGGTCGGAGCCTTCGTCCCGTTATGGGAGTGCGCGCCAGGCAGCCACGGAATGTCGGACCGCATTCTCCGTAAGTCTGACGCAAGATTACCGTCCTAGGTTCGCCCCAGTAAAAACGGAGAGTTCCCATGCAACCGATTCAACTTTTCGACTTGGCGTCGCGGCAGGCCGAATGGCTGACGATCCGTCAGGAGGTTGTGGCCGGCAACATCGCGAACGCGAATACGCCGAAATATCGCGCCAAAGACATCACGCCTTTCCAGGCCACCCTCGACCGGTCGGACATTACTATGGCGCGCACGAATGCTGCGCACCTGACCGGCAACGATCTCGGCACGAAAAGCGACATCGACGTCAAGGACGCGGCCCTTGACCAGGAGATCGGCGTGCAGGAGTCCGGCAACACGGTCGGTCTCGCCGAGGAACTCACGAAGTCCGGTGAAATCAAGCGTCAGTACGATCTGAACACGTCGCTCGTAAGCTCGTTCAATCGACTGATGCTGATGACAGTGAAGAGCTAAGATCATGGATCCTTTGTCAGCAGCACTCAAAATCGCGGGATCCGGGCTTGAAGCGCAATCGACGCGCCTTCGCATCGTGTCCGAAAACATCGCCAACGCACGCTCGACCGGCGACACGCCCGGTGCCGATCCCTATCGTCGCAAGACCATCACCTTCGGCGAAGCGGTCGATCGCGCCAATGGCGTCACGACCGTCAACGTCAAGAAGTTCGGCGTCGACGAATCGAAGTTCATCACTGAATTCGACCCCTCCAATCCGGCTGCGGACGAGAAGGGCATCGTCAAGCTCCCGAACGTCAACATGCTGGTCGAGATGGCCGACATGCGCGAAGCAAACCGTTCGTATGACGCCAACCTGCAGACCATCAAGCAATCCCGCGACCTGATTTCGTCGACAATCGACCTTCTGAAGAGCCAATAATCATGATCAACAACGTCAATAGCGTCAGCTCCCTGTCGATGACCCGCGGCCTTGCCGCCATCGAGAAGGACCGCTCCACAGCTTCATCGGCGGCAGAAAGTGCTGCAAACGACGGCGGCTTTGGCGCGGTTCTCACCAATGTTGCGACGGGCGCCGTCAATACCCTCAAGAATGCAGAAAGCATGTCCTTTGCCGGCATCAAGGGCACCGCGACGACGCGTGAAGTCGTCGATGCCGTCATGCAGGCACAGCAGACCCTTCAGACTGCGATCGCCATTCGCGACAAGGTCGTTTCGGCCTTTCTCGACGTTACCCGCATGCAGATGTAATTGATTTGAGGACGAAGCCATGAGAGCGCTTGCCATTGCTGCGACGGGTATGGATGCCCAGCAGACCAATCTTGAAGTCATCGCCAACAACATCGCGAACATCAACACGACCGGCTTCAAGCGCGCTCGCGCTGAATTCACGGACCTGTTGTATCAGACCGAGCGCGCCAAGGGCGTTTCGAACCGCGCGAACCAGGCGATCGTACCTGAAGGTGCGAACATCGGTCTCGGCGTCCAGACGGCCGCCGTCCGCAACCTGCACATCCAGGGCGAGCTTTCGCAGACCGGCAACGACCTAGACGTAGCGCTTATTGGTCGCGGCTTCTTCCAGATCCAGGCGCCCGATGGCACGACGCTCTACACGCGCGCTGGCGCGTTCAATAAAAACGAGACTGGCCAGATCGTCACCACCGACGGTTACCTGGTAGCGCCTAATATCACGATCCCGCAGGGTTCGACGCAAGTGACCATCAGCCGCTCGGGCGAAGTTTCGGCGAAGCTGCCGGGCGACACCGATCCGACCGTGCTCGGCCAGCTGCAGATCGCCGACTTCGTCAACGAGGCCGGCCTTCAGCCTCTCGGCGACAACCTCTTTCAGCAGACACCTGCGTCGGGCGATCCCGTGGTCGGCACGCCCGACGAAGAAGGCTTCGGCTACATGAAGCAGGGCTACCTCGAATCGTCGAACGTCGACCCGGTGAAGGAAATCACCGAACTGATATCGGCGCAGCGCGCCTATGAAATGAACTCCAAGGTCATCACCACCGCCGACGAAATGGCCTCCATCGTCAGCAAGAACCTGAAGTAATCGGGAAGGGCCGAAACATGATGTTTTGCCGGGTCAAAGGTATCCTCGGATGGGCGGCAGCCGCCGCCGTTGCGATCACCGCATTTGCCATGCCGCAGGCAGCAGCCGCTGCCGGCATGGGATATGCCGTCGTTCCGACGACGACCATCTACCCCGGCGAAACCGTTTCCGGCGCCCAGCTCCAGGAAGTGGAAGTGACCAACCCCAACCTCAAGGGCGACTATGCAAAGTCGATCCGCCAGGTCGAAGGGATGATTTCGAAGCGCACGCTCCTGCCGGGGCGCACGATCTCCGTCTCGGCGCTGCGAGAGCCCTATACCGTGACGCGCGGCTCCTCGACCCGTCTTATCTTCACGCTCGGCGCGATGACGATCTCGGCGGCCGGCTCGCCGCTCGAGGATGGTATGACGGGGCAGCTCATCCGCGTTCGCAACATGGATTCCGGCGTGATTGTCAGCGGCACCGTGCTCGCAGACGGCACCATACACGTGGCCGCAAAATGAAGATGTTTTTTCGCCTGTTCGTAGCCCTCGCGTTTCTGTCTCCGAATGTCCTGGCCGTCACGCCCGCTGCGGCGATGAACTCGCGCATCAAGGACATTGCCTCCCTGCAGGCCGGACGCGACAACCAGCTGATCGGCTACGGTCTGGTCGTCGGTCTTCAGGGCACCGGCGACGGTTTCCGCGCTTCCCCGTTTACCGAGCAGTCGATGCGCGCCATGCTGCAGAACCTCGGCATCTCCACGCAGGGCACCCAGTCCAACGCGAAGAACACCGCAGCT
Source organism: Rhizobium sp. IBUN (assembly GCF_000510625.1). Classification (NCBI taxonomy): domain Bacteria; kingdom Pseudomonadati; phylum Pseudomonadota; class Alphaproteobacteria; order Hyphomicrobiales; family Rhizobiaceae; genus Rhizobium; species Rhizobium sp. IBUN. Next base: position 6,289 of record NZ_AZNV01000016.1, on the reverse strand, counting down.
GTCATGGTGACAGCAAATCTGCCACCCTATGCCAGTCCCGGCAGTCGCATCGACGTGAACGTCAGTTCGCTTGGCGACGCGACTTCGCTGCGCGGCGGCACACTGATCATGACGTCGCTGTCGGGCGCCGACGGCCAGATTTACGCTGTCGCGCAGGGCTCGGTCGTGGTCTCGGGTTTCACCGCCCAGGGCCAGGCCGCGACGGTAACCGAGGGTGTGACGACCGCTGGACGGGTGCCGGGCGGCGCCATCATCGAACGTGAACTGCCCTCGCGCTTCAAGGATTCCGTCAATCTCGTCCTGCAACTGCGCAACCCGGACTTCTCGACAGCAATCCGCATTGCCGATGTCGTCAATGGCTATGCTTCCACTCGCTTCGGCGGCCCGGTAGCGGAAGCCAAGGACGCGCAGGAGGTCATCGTCCAGAAGCCGAGAACGGCGGATCTGACGCGCCTGATGGCCGATCTGGAGAATCTTATCGTCGAGACCGACACGCCGGCCAAGGTCGTGGTGAACGAGCGAACGGGAACGATCGTCATCGGCGCGGACGTGCGCGTGTCGCCGGTTGCCGTCAGCTATGGTACTCTCACTGTCCAGGTAACCGAGACACCGCAGATCATTCAGCCAGAGCCGTTCTCGCGCGGTGTGACCGCCGTGCAGCCGCAGACCGACATCGCTGCGCAGAAGACGGGCGGCAAGGTGGCTCTGCTGGATGGGCCTGATCTCAGGACGCTCGTGGCGGGTCTCAACAATATCGGCGTCAAGCCGGATGGCATCATTGCCATCCTCCAGGGCATCAAATCAGCCGGCGCGCTGCAAGCGGAGCTCGTCCTGCAATGATGAAGAATATGGCCTTGTCAGACTTGCTTCAGCGGCTTGCACTGCCTGCGATAGCCGTCGTGGCGTTGTCCATTCCCGGCGCCTTCGCACAGGAACAGCCGTCGCCGAGGGGTGAAATGACATCGCAGGAGGAGATCAAGCAGTTCTGCACGAACATTGCCGATCCCGCGCGCGACCAGCGCTATCTGCTGCAGAAGCAGGAACTCGAGAAGCTTCGCGCCGACGTCGATTCCCGCATTGCGGAAATGAGCAAGCGCAAAGAGGAATATCAGGACTGGCTGAAGCGCCGTGATGATTTCCTCAAGCAGGCCGAAGCGGGCCTCACCGATATCTATAAGAAAATGAAGCCGGACGCAGCCGCATCACAGCTGCAAGAGGTGAAGATCGAAGTGGCGGCCGCCGTCATCATGCGGCTGAACGCGACCCAGTCGAGCTTGATCCTCAATGAGATGGATCCGCAGAAGGCCGCGGTCATCGCCAATATCATCGCCAGCGCGTCCGATCCCAATACGTCGAAGGACCCCTCATGAACATGCGTTTCCCGGTCGCGATCGCCGCCGTCGCCCTTCTTGCAGGCTGCGCATCGCCGCAGGCTGTCAATGAGATCGGTCGCGCCCCAGCCATGAGCCCGATCGGCAGCGGCCTTGCTTATGGCCAGACGCCGCAGATGGCGCTTTATCCGAAGCAGCCGCGCCAGGTCGCGCAGGGCTATTCTCTCTGGAGCGACTCGCAGGCCGCCCTCTTCAAGGATGCGCGCGCGCTGAATGTCGGCGACATCCTGACCGTCGATATCCAGATCAACGACAAGGCGAAATTCGAGAACGACACCAGCCGCAGCCGGACCAACTCGAGCGGTCTGAACTGGGATGTGAACGCCAACGTCATGGGTTGGAATCCTCAGTCGAAGACCGATGTGACCTACGGTTCGGATACCAGTACCGACGGCAAGGGCAAGATCGACCGGTCCGAAACGCTGAAGCTCATGGTCGCCGCCGTCGTCACCGGTATCCTCGAGAACGGCAACCTCGTGATCAGCGGTTCTCAGGAGGTTCGCGTCAACCAGGAGATCCGCATTCTCAACGTTGCCGGTATCGTGCGCCCGCAGGACGTGAACTCCGACAACCAGATTTCCTACGAGAAGATTGCTGAAGCGCGCATCTCCTACGGCGGTCGTGGCCGCCTGATGGAAGTACAGCAGCCGCCGCGCGGCCAGCAGGCCGTCGATCTCTTCTCGCCGCTCTGAGGCACACATCATGGCAGAGACAGAAACCGCTGGAGGCCAGTCGAAAAAGGCCACAATAATGACGATCGTCGGGCTTGCTGTCCTGACGCTGCTCGGCGCCGGCGGCGGCTGGGTGGTCGGTGACATGGTCGCCCCCAGCATCAAAGGCGTCGAGCAGGCGGAACAGGCCAAGGCAGCCAAGGACGAGGCCGCGCAGAAGAAGGAAGGCGAGGCGGGCCTGCCTCGCATTTCGACGGAAGCCAACAACATCGTTCAACTCGAGCCCATCACCACGAACCTTGCCTATCCCTCGGAAAGCCTAGTTCGCCTGGAAGTCGCGCTGCTCTTTAACGGCCCGCCGGACGTCAAGGTCGCCGAGGATGTCCATCAGGACATCCTCGCCTATGTCCGTACGGTTTCGCTGCAGCAGATCGAGGGACCGCGAGGCTTCGAATATCTTAAGGATGACATCCAGGAGCGTGTTGACCTTCGCGCGCAAGGGCGCGTATCGAAGGTCATGTTCAGGACCTTCGTCGTCGAATGATTCGATTCATATTGTTATTCGCTGCCATGATGGCGGCACCGGAGCTGGCCCATGCGCAGCAGCTCCCATCAAACCTTTTGAACTTGCCGGTCGACGGTTCGGTTGCGGCATGGATCATCAGAACATTCGGCCTGTTGACCGTTCTTTCGGTCGCTCCGGGCATCCTGATCATGGTGACGAGCTTCCCGCGCTTCATCATTGCATTCTCGATCCTGCGATCGGGAATGGGCCTGTCTTCCACGCCCTCCAACATGATCCTCCTGTCGCTCGCGTTGTTCATGACTTTCTACGTCATGCAGCCCACGTTCGATCAGGCATGGCAGACCGGCGTCCAGCCGCTCCTGTCGAACCAGCTCGACGAGCAGCAGGCGGTGGCGCGTATCGCCGAGCCCTTCCGGGGATTCATGGCGAACAACACCCGCGACAAGGATCTGGCGCTTTTCGTGGATCTGGCGCGCGAGCGTGGCCAGACTGTCGAGACCGGCGAGAAGATCGACTACCGCGTCCTCATTCCGGCTTTCATGATTTCGGAAATCCGCCGCGGCTTCGAGATAGGCTTTCTCGTCGTCCTTCCTTTCCTGGTCATCGATCTGATCGTCGCCACCATCACCATGGCAATGGGCATGATGATGCTGCCGCCGACCTCGATCTCGCTGCCATTCAAGATTCTCTTCTTCGTGCTCATCGACGGCTGGAACCTGTTGGTCGGAAGTCTGGTCCGCTCGTTCCACTGACGAGGTTTCGAGGCTTCACACTCCACACAACAAAAAGCCCGCTGGCGTTCACCGGCGGGCTTTTTGTTGTGTGGGGCTTCCATCTAGTCGAAGCTGAAGAATGGCTCCGTGCGCGGCGGCAGGGCCGGAACGTCGATGTGGTCAGGGTCCAGTCCCATCTTGGCGCGCTCCACCATGACCTCGTAGGACTTCTCGAGGTGGAGCGTGAAGCGTTCCGCATCGAACAGCGGCATGATGCAGGCGTTCTGGCGAATGCGCTGCTTGTAGTCGGCAATGCGCTCCGGGCTGCTCGCGAGCTCGACGGCCATGTCCTCGTAGGCCTTGATGTCCGCGGCGACGAGTTCCGGCAAGCCGATTGCGTTGAGCAGACTCTGGGTGACGCGGGAAGCGAAATTGGTGCCCTTGACCGTCAGGACTGGCAGGCCACCCCAGAGCTGTTCGGAAGTGGTTGTGTGGCCGTTGACCGGGAAGGTGTCGATACCGAGGTCCGCCATCTGCTGGCGATCGATGTGCTCTTCGTAGGATACGCGGGGGCAGAAGATCACTCGCTTCGAATCGATCCCCCTCCTGTTCATATAGTTCCGCAAGTTGGCCTCGGTACGCGGTGACGAAAGCATAAGCCAAAGTACGCTGTTCGGCGTGCGCTTGAGAATGTTGCACCAGACGTCGAGTATGTCCGCGTTGATCTTGCGGTTTGCGTTGAACGAGGCAAAGACGAATGCATCCTCCGGCAAACCGACCTCAGCGCGTGTTGTTGGCCTCGGCTTCGGACGGTTGGCGGGATCATTGGGCTGATAGCTGTCCGGCATGCGCACCAACTTCTCGTAATAGTGCGCTTCACTGCCCTCGGGCAGCACGAAGCGATCGCCGATCGAGTAGTCAAGATCGATGTCCGTTACCGTGCCCGGGAAGCCAAGCCATGTCGCCTGTATTGGCGCCCCGCCATAGTTTAGTATTCTGGACCGTCCGCCGAGTGTGTGCCCCTTGAGATCAATCAGGATGTCGATCTGCCGCTCACGAATGGCTTGTGCGGCTTCTTCATCGGTCATGTCCCGGACGATGCATACTTCGCCCCACTGTGAGCGATCGACAGTGCTGGCCTCATGTTCCAGGTGTTTCTCCGCGGTATGGCAGAAGAGCGTCACCTCGAACTTGTCTCGGTCATGCAGCTCGAGGACGCGGCGCAGCAACTTCATGGTCGCATGCCCAACCCAAAAGTCCGAGGAGAGATAACCGATCCGAATTTTGTCTCCCCATGAATGGGGAACGGCTTTGCGCCGCGCGGCTGCCTCCTTCAGGGGAAGCGAAGGAGTGTGGGAGGCGCGCGCATTGAGCGCCTCGTTGCCACACCAATGGAGGTTGTAGAAAGGGTTGTCGCGTTCCAGGAAGCCCAGGTCGCCCTTTTCGAGCATTCGCTGCACGGACTGAAACTCCCTTGCGACCAAATCGAAATCGCACACCTCGCGCGCGAAAACGAGCAGGAGCAGCCGGAGCGATATGATCTCCGGAAACTTCTTGAAGAGATTGCGGATAAGCGTCTCGTTGGTCGCATCCAGAATGTCGTCGCCGACCATTCGCACGGCGAGGCGCGCATGGTCCGGGTTGCTGCTCTTGGAAATGACGTCGCGGTAGGGACTGACGAGATCTTTTCGGCCCTGCTTCAGATGAATGTTAACAAGCACGCTGGCAAGGTCGACGTCGGACCTAGCGAGAGACATGAGACGAAGTGCGTAAAGCAGGGCCTGCTCCTCGTCGCCGCAAGCAAAATACAGAAGCGCGGCTTCGCGCGTGTAAAGCGACTCCTTGTTGCTGTCGAGTTCGCCCGCCAACGCATAGGCACTTGCCGCCTCCGATTTGAAGCCGAGTTTCAGCAGGTTCTTGGCAAGCAGGACGTACGTTTTTACATCCTTCTGCGTGTTGATGATTTGGTTCAGCGCTTCAAGCGACTTGAGATACTGTCCCTTTTGGTAGTCTTTCGAAGCCGCTGCAAACGAAATATTGGTAGTCAAGAGCCCACCCCATTCGGAATTTTGTCGACGAGCGCCAAGGCCACACGCGCGCAGGCCATATTGCGCCTAGTTTTGCTCTATCTATTCACACCAAGCTTGCTTGAAGCCGACGTGTTCCGCTGGGTCGGGCGCCTATGGGTGTTTGGACACCGTTAACCACATCGTGGACCTGACGCCGTTTCATCAGCCGTTTTAATGAGTTGGCAATGAATGGCTGCAAAATTGTTCCCGACATGACGGGTTTGGTTGCTCAAGAGAAACGGCACCGAGTGGCATGAAGCTGGTCCGTCATCGCCGGTATAGAAGTCCGGTATGTCCTCCTTTTGTATTTTGTTTTTGGGGACAGACTTATGACAAGCATTAACACCAACAACTCCGCCATGGCGGCACTCCAGACGCTGCGCAACGTCAACAAGGGCTTGAATAACACGCAGAACGCCGTTTCGTCTGGCCTGCGCGTCGGCAAGGCTGCCGACAACGCTGCCTACTGGTCGATCGCCACGACGATGAAGTCGGACAACAAGGCCCTTTCGGCTGTTTCCGACGCCCTCGGCATGGGCGCCGCCAAGCTCGACACNGCNTANACGGCTGTCGACAGCGCCATCGANNTCGTCGGCGAGATCAAGGCAAAGCTCGTTGCAGCCAGCGAAGCTGGNGTCGACAAGACCAAGCTTCAGGACGAAATCACCCAGNTGCAGGCACAGCTCTACAGCGTTGCCCAATCCGCTTCGTTCAACGGCGAAAACTGGGTCAACAACNCCGGCGGTACCGTCANCGTCGTTTCCTCCTTCGTCCGCGGCACCGGCGGCACGGTCTCGATCAAGACCACCGACTATGTGCTCGGCACGACCAACACCCTGTTCAACGGCACGACCACCGGCGGCATTCTTGGTGGGACCGGCGCAAGCTCCGGCCAGTCGGTCTACGGCTTCACGATCGG